>RFPX01000079.1 GCA_009925955.1 Betaproteobacteria bacterium | reverse complement strand
TTGACGCCTTTCAGCGCTTAACCCGATCGCTCGACAAGGCCGACAGCAGTCAGGTTCGGCTGAGCGACGATGGCAGCATCAAAGCCCGCTCGGCTTTTGTCACCAAGCTGGTCAGCCTGTTCACGCGGGCCAGCAAGTTGGAGGCCAAAAACCGTGCGGTGGCGGAGGCCTTCGTTGGCGCGGTGGAGCGCAACCTGCAACGCCAGGTGGGCAAGAGCCTGAGCCAGGATTGGGCCGCTTCCATCGTGGACAACGTGAGGGCCCATCTGGCCGATCAACTCGCGGGCAAGGCGATGCTGTCCCTGGGGGACCTCAAAGCGCAGTTGGCCTACCTGAAGGATGATCTGGCGGTGGGTGTCTTCGTCCAAACGGCTCAGTCGCAGACCGAGTCCCTGAAGTCTGCGATGGACCAGTACCGCGCTTCAGATGAGGGCAAGCCCAGCGTGGAAGCGCTGTCCAGCAAGTTTGCCAATGGCGGCAAGCTCACGGCCGATGAACTGCAGCAGGTCAAGGATTGGCACGCCAGTGCCCAGGCCGCGTCCACCGATTTGCTGGCCCTGGTGGGTGGCGATACCGCCACACAGCTGCACAGCCGTCTGGAATCCAAGATCACCAGCCAACGCGCTGCGGGCGAGACCGACAGTGCCGACGCATGGCAGGAGACCCTGGATCTGGTCGCGCAGTGGCAGGGCTACGCGGGCGAGTTCGACAGCATGGTGTCCGAGGACATCAACTACGCGGCGCATATGCTGAAGTATGGCGGCGACCCCAGCCTCACGAAAGATGCTCTCAAGGGCGAGCGTTGGGCCACCCCCAACCCTGGTCATGAGCCCTTGGCCGCCGATGCGCCTGCTGGCAAGTCGGCCCTCAAAAAAGGGTCGGTCGCAGGACCTGTCGACCCCAAGGCGCAGTGGCTCGACAAAGGTGGCCAACAGCTGCCATCCAATGCGGCGGTTCCAGAAGACCTGGCGTCGCCGCACGATCCTCGGGCTTTGGAACCGCAATCCCGGATCGTCAACAGCATCGTTCGGGACAAGGCACTGCCCGGTGAAGGGCATGAGGCCACCCGGGTGAACTGGAAGGACGTTTGACCGGTCCTCGGGGGGCAGCGCAGCCGCGCGCCGGTGGGTGGCAGCCCCGCCGATCTGCCTAGCGGCGCGGGGCGACGGGCTCGAAGGGTTCGACCAGGGCGCTCTCTTGAGCGATCAGCTCTTGCGCGGCTTCCTTGAGGGCCAGTGCGCCCCCGTCGCGCAGCATGATGGGCAGCGCTTGGGCCATGCCACTGTAGTTCTGGTCCATCGACCGGCCGTACAGCGGGTCGTAGTGTTCGCACACCAGTTCCTCGAAGACCTCAGCCCAGCGCCCCTGCTCGGCCATCGCCTTCCAGCGCAAGACGCGCTCACGCCCGCGAAGCTCGACAAAGTGTTCCAACAGGGCGCCAAAGCCCGGCACATCCTGTGAGAAGTGCGCATAGTCCTCGAGCAACAGGTGTACCCGGGCCGGCAGCGGCATGTCCACCAGGCCCACGCGGCCGTGCTGGCGCATGCGCAGGATCAGCGCTTGGGGCACCTGCACCGCGCCGATCTTGCGGCTCTCGCTTTCCACAAACACGGGGCGCAGGGGGTCAAAGCCGCGCAAGGCCTGCCATACACGGGTTTCGAATTGCTTTTGGCTGGGTTGGGGCTGTCCGGGCAAGGCGCCCAAGACCGAGCCCCTGTGGCAGGCCAGCGACTCCAGGTCCAGCACCTGCGCGCCATGCGCGGCCAGGGTCTGCAGCAGGCGGCTCTTGCCACTGCCGGTGCGTCCGCCGATCACCACGAATCGGAGGGGGTTGGGCAGGGTGTCCAGGTCTTCGCGCACGACGCAGCGAAACGCCTTGTAGCCACCTTTGAGCAGGTGCACCCGAAAGCCCACTTGGTCCAAAAACCAGGCCAGGGTGCCGCTGCGTTGGCCGCCACGCCAGCAGTACACCAGGGGCTGCCAGTCCCGGGGCAAGCTGGCGCTGTGGGCATCGAGCAGGTCGGCGATGCGCCGTGCCACCATCGCCGCCCCCCGCTTGCGGGCGTCGAATGCCGAGATTTGCTTGTACTCGGTGCCCACCAGGCGCCGCTCGTCGTCGTCCAACACGGGCCAGCTTTGCGCGCCTGGCCATCGGTCCAGCGCAAACTCGGCGGGCGACCGGGCGTCCAGCACAGCGTCCCAGCGGGTTTGCGGGTCCAGGGCCTCGCGGACCGAAATCACACGAACGGCCATGGATTCATGCGGCCACGGCGGGGCGCGCTGCCCCCGCCGCGTCGAGCAACTCGCTTTCGATTTGCAGCTGCGTGCGCGCGTGACGCAAGGCGTCGCCGGTGACGACAAAGGTGTCTTCCACCCGTTCTCCCAGGGTGATGACCTTGGCCAACTCCAGGTTGATGCGGTGCTGGGCCAGCACGCGGGCAATGGAGTAGAGCAGCCCGGCGCGGTCGCTGGTGCTGACCGACAACAGGTAGCGTTGTCCGCGTTCATCCGGACGCAGGGACACGCGAGGGGTGACAGGGAAGCTGCGCACCCGGCGCGACAAACGCCCCTGTGCCGGCGCGGGCAGGGGCTCTGTCGACGAAACCGCAGCGGCGAGCTGGTGTTCCACCAGGGCGATCAGGTCGCGGTGGGCGCTGGCCACATCGGCGCGGTGGCCGGCATGGGCCTGTACCACCTCAAAGGTATCCAGGGCATAGCCCTGGCGCGTGGTGTGCACCTTGGCATCCAGGATGTTGAAGCCGGCGTTGTCGAAGTAGCCGCAGATGCGTGCAAACAGGTCGGCCCGGTCGGGGCTGTAGACGAGGACTTGCAGGCCTTCGCCCACCGAAGAAGCGCGGGCGTTGACCACGGGTGTCTGGGTTTGCAGGTGGCGCCACAGCGCCCGGGCATGCCAGGCCAGGTCTGCCGCCTCGTGCCGCGCAAAGTAACTCACCTCCAGGGTTTCCCACAGCGGCTTTTCGGTGCCCGGCAGTTGCGAGGCCAAGGCCAGGAGGCTGCGTGCCTCGGCCTTGCGGGTCTCGACTTCGGCCAAGGCCCCAGGCGGCTCGCCGCCCAAGGCACGGCGGGTGGCACGAAACAGGTCTTCCAGCAACTTGCCCTTCCAGCCGTTCCACACCTTGGGGCTGGTACCCCGGATGTCTGCCACCGTGAGCAGGTACAGGGCCGTGAGGCTGCGCACGTCGCGAACCGTTTTGGCAAAAGCGTTGATCACATCCGGGTCCGACAGGTCTTCCTTTTGCGCGATGCGGCTCATCGTCAGGTGCTCGCGAACCAGAAAGTCGATGAGGCGCGTGTCCTGCGCGTCGATGCCGTGGTCGCGGCAAAAGCGGCGAACCTCGGTGGATCCCAGTTGTGAATGGTCGCCTCCGCGACCCTTGGCCACATCATGGAACAGCGCCGCCACCACCAAAACCCAGGGCCGGTCGAAGCCTGCGGCCAGGTTGGAACAGAAGCTGTACTCGTGGGCGTGTTCAGGCACGAAGAACCGCCGCACATTGCGCACCACCATGAGGATGTGCTGGTCCACCGTGTACACGTGAAACAGGTCGTGCTGCATCTGTCCCACGATGCGCCGGAACACCCACAGCGTGCGGCCCAGAACGCTGGTTTGGTTCATCAGGCGCAGGGTATGGGTCTGTCCGCCTCCGGGGTACTGCAGGATGTCCAAGAACTGCTGCCGATGTTCCGGGTGGCGGCGAAACGCCGCATCCATCAACGAGCGCGCGTTGTACAGGGCGCGGCGTGTGCGGGCCGACAGACCCTTGATGCCCAAGGTGCGTTGGTAAACGCTGAAGGTTTCCAGGATGGCCGAGGGGCGCTCGCGGTACAGGTCATCGCGGGCGACCTCCAACAAGCCCCCGCGGTCCAGAAAGTCGGGCGTCAACGCCCGCATGGGCACATCACGAGAGCCGGCGATCCGTTCCTGCACCTCCTGCATCACGATTTCATTGAGCTGCACAACCGCCTTGGCCGCCCAGTAGTAGCGCTTCATCAGGGCTTCCGAGACGCGCTGGCCGCGCGCGGGCTGCAGGCCCATGCGTTCGGCGAGCTGGGTCTGCAGGTCAAACACCAGGCGGTCTTCACGGCGCTTGGCCACCACATGCAGCCAGGCGCGAATGGTGGTCAGGGTGGCTTGGTTGCGCTCGATCTGCCGCGCCTCAAACCGCGTGATGACCCCATTGGCAGCCAACTCCGCCCAGCTGCGCCCATAACCGGCTGCACGGGCCACCCACAACAGCACCTGCAGGTCGCGCAGGCCTCCGGGGCTTTCCTTGCAGTTGGGCTCCAGGGAGTAGGGGGTGTCCTCGTACTTTTGGTGGCGCTGGTACATCTCCAGCGTCTTGGCGCGCAGAAAGGCTGCCGGGTCCATCACGGCGCTGGTGGCCTGCTGAAAGGCCTGTACCAGCTTGGTCGGCCCAAACACCCGCCGCGACTCCAGCATCGCCGTTTGGATGGTCACGTCGCGCTGGGCCTCCTGGGCGCACTGCTCGGGCGTGCGCACCGACGAGCCGATTTCCAGGCCGCAATCCCAGCAGGCGGTGATGAAGGCGCTGATGCCGTCCTGCACCACTGAATCGCCCTCGAGGCGGCTGGGCACCAAGAGCAGCACGTCCACATCCGAATGCGGAAACAGGGCGGCACGCCCGTAGCCGCCCACCGCGACGAGGGCCACCTCGGGTGATAGACCGGTGGTCTGCGCCAGCGCAGCCAGGGTGCGGTCGGTTCCTTGGGCCAGCCCGCGCAAGAGCAAGCGGGTGGCCGCGGCGCTGGGACGCTTCTGGGCGAAGGCGTCGGTGAGGGCCTGCTGGTGGCTGCGGTGGGCCTGTCGCAGTTCGGCGATGCGGGCGCGGGAAGTGTCCACGCGGGGCGGGCCTCAGGCCGTGGTGTGGATGAAGGCTGGGGCCGGTGGGGAACCGGCCGACAAGGTCAGCACCTCAAATCCGCTCTCGGTCACCAGCACCGTGTGTTCCCACTGGGCCGACAAGGATCGGTCCTTGGTGACGATGGTCCAACCGTCGCCGAGCTCGCGAATCTCGCGCCGCCCCGCGTTGATCATCGGCTCGATGGTGAAGGTCATGCCCGGCACCAGTTCTTCAAGCGTTCCGGGCCTGCCGTAGTGCAGCACCTGCGGTTCCTCGTGGAACTTCTGCCCGATCCCGTGCCCACAGAATTCGCGCACGATGGAAAAGCCTTGGGCTTCCGCAAAGGACTGGATCGCGTGGCCGATGTCGCCCAACCGTGCCCCGGGCTTGACCTTGGCAATCCCGCGCCACATGGCGTCGTAGGTGATGGCGCACAGACGCTTGGCTGCGATAGAGCCTTCGCCGACCACGAACATGCGGCTGGTGTCGCCGTGCCAACCGTCCTTGATCACGGTGACATCGATGTTCACGATGTCACCGCTCTTGAGTGGCCGCTCGTTGGGGATGCCGTGGCAGATCTGGTGGTTGACCGAGGTGCAAATCGACTTCGGATAGGGGATGTAGCCCGGAGGTGTGTAGTTCAACGGGGCCGGAATCGCCTGCTGCACTTGGGTGATGTAGTCGTGGGCGATTTGGTCCAGGCGCTCGGTGCTCACGCCGGGCACCACGTGGGCGGTCAGCATGTCCAGCACCTCGGAAGCCAAGCGGCCCGCGTTGCGCATGCCCTCAATGTCGGAAGGGGACTTGATCGTGAACGACATCCTGTGATTATCCCACCCAGCCCGGCGCTGCGCCTTGGGCTCACCTTAAACTAGCCGAACATGAGCGCCCCGTCCTTGCCTGTATTCGCCGTTTTCGGCGGCTCCGCCCACTCCGAATTCCGTTTGCAGGCCCTCTTGCGCCAGGTGCAGGCGGTCGCCCCCCGGGTGCAGGCCCTGCAAAGCCGCCACGTCTACTGGGTGTGGCCGAAGCACCCGCTGGGGGCTGCCGAACAGGCGGCGGTGGCGGCGCTGCTGGACGGGCAACTGCAAGACGACGCACCCGAAGAGGCCGCCGGCCCGCGGGTGGTGGTGATGCCCCGGCTGGGAACCGTGTCCCCGTGGGCCAGCAAGGCCACCGATATCGCCCACAACTGCGGCTTGCCGGTGCGCCGGGTGGAACGGGTCACGGAGTACCGGTTGGTGCTGCAGCAGGGGCTGGTGCGCGATGCGTCGTGGCCGGGCATCAAGGAGTGGGCGCAGCGAAATCCGCACCGCGTGCAGGAACTGCTCTGGACCAACCCGCGCTATGTGTTCTTCCGCGAAGAAGTGCGCAGTGCGGCAGATGCGGACCTCGGCCCCCGTGGCGCCCAAGGCGTGCCGCTCACCGCAGGCCGCTCCATTGCGGTGGACAAAGATTCAATTCCCTATG
>RFPX01000078.1 GCA_009925955.1 Betaproteobacteria bacterium | reverse complement strand
GCGTCCTCTGAGGCCATTTTGGGGCCTGACACGGTGGTTTTGGCTTTTGGCCTCAATAAGCCCCGTCATACTAGGCCCATGAGCAAGATCATCGATGCCCCCGAACTGCTGAAGTTTTCTCGAGCAGGTGCTTGCACCCTCAGCCCCGATGGCCGCTTGGCGGTGGTGGCCGTCAGCCGAGCCGACCTCGCGGGCAATCGAATGGGCTCGGCCTTGTGGCTGTTGCCCACCCACACCGGCGCGGGCCCAGGGCGGCCCTTGACCACGAACGGGCGTCAAGACAGCGCCCCGGCCTTTTCGCCCCAAGGGGATGTGGTGGCCTTCACGGCCGTGCGCCAGCAAGAAGGCCAGGCAGACCCTTCCCCACAGCTGTATGTGATGGCCATGGCCGGCGGCGAGGCCCGCCGCGTCAGCGACTTCAAGCCGGGTGTGGGCGCCTTTCGCTGGATGCCCGACGGGCACCACATCGTCTTCATCGCCTGGGTCTGGCCTGAGCTGCGGGGCACGGTCGCTCAAAACCGTCGACAGGCGCAGTGGGCCGCGCGCCAAGCCACAGGCCTGGTAACAGACCAGGCGCAGTACCGCTACTGGAACGCCAACCTGCCGCAGGGCCGCGTGGCGCATCTGCACCTGCTGAACGTGCACACAGGCAAGGTGACCGATCTGTTCGAGGGCACCCCCTACGAACTGCCACGCGACGAGCCCGGCTTGGGTTCATTCGATGTGAGCCCGGACGGACGGCGCCTGTGCTTCACCCACGACCCAGCCCCTGTGAAGGCCGGTGGGCAGCGCTTTGAACTCGTGGAGCTCCGCCTGCGCGGCCGCCGCTTTGAGCCCGTGGCCCACCATGCCAGCTGGGACTTCGCCAGCCCTCGGTACAGCCCCGATGGACAGCACCTGGCCGCCATCGCCACCCCCATCCGGCGGCGCGACACCCCCTATGGCCATGCGTCATTCGGGCGTCTGGCGGTGTGGCCTCGGACACGGGGGTTCCGGCCTTCTGATGCACGACCCTGGCACCTGGACCCACAGGCGCCGCTGCAGTGGGAACAGGACGGCCAGGCGCTGTGGTTCACCGCTGAAGAACGTGGGCGCTGCCACGCCTGGCGCCACGAACTCAAGACCGGCGCCTGCACCGCCGCGGTTGCCGGTGGCTGGGTCCAAGGCCTGGCCGTCCAAGGCAGCGGCCCCCATGCCACGGTGCTGACGGTTCGCGACAGCATCCACCACCCGGCGCAGGTATGGGTTCACCACGCTGGGCAAGAGCGCCGGCTTGACCGGTTCAACGACCATTTGCTCAAGGGCTTGCAGACCGGGCGCGTGGAGGAACACACGGTCAAAGGCGCCCTGGGGGACCCCGTGCAGCTGTGGGTGGTGTACCCGCCGAACTTCAAGGCAGGCCGCCGCTACCCGTGTCTGCACGTGATTCATGGTGGACCCTACAGCGCATCGGGTGACACCTTCGGCTATCGATGGAACCCGCACGCCTTCGCTGCCATGGGCTTTGTGGTGGTGCAGGCCAACTACCACGGCTCCAGCGGCTTTGGCGAGGCCTTTCGGATCAGCATCCTGGGCCGCCAGGGCGAGTTGGAGCTGCAGGACCTCAAGGCCGCTCAGGCCTGGGTCCAAGCCCAGTCTTGGTTTGACAAGGCTCGGGTGTATGCCTCAGGCGCCAGCTATGGTGGCTTCCTGGTGGCCTGGATGAACGGCCATTGGAAGCCCTGGCCCACAGGGCCGATACGCGCCTACATCTGCCATGCGGGTGTGCTGGACCGCCGCGCCACGTGGAGTGCGGACTCCTACACGCAGCGCCACAAGGACCTCGGCGGAACCTACTGGGAACAGCCACAGCGGCTGGCCGCGCAAAGCCCCGTGGAGCATGCCGCCAAGATGGACACGCCCACCTTCGTCATTCACGGCGCCCAGGACTTCCGCGTACCCGACCAAAACGGCCTGGCGTACTACAACACCCTCAAGGCCCGCGGCGTGGACGCACAGTTGCTGTGGTTCCCCGATGAGGGGCACTGGGTCATGAAGCCGCACAACGTGCTGCAGTGGTACAGCGAGTTCGAACGGTGGTTGGTGCGCCATGGAGCCCGCCACACGGGCGGGCCCAAGCCGCGCGCTTAGGCCTGCAGCGCAAAGCGCTCTGCTGGGGGTCGCACCGGCGGTGAAAGGCGTTCCGAATGGGCATAGGCCACCACACAGACCGTACCGGGCGCCATTTCCAAGCGACAGGGCCCGTGAAGGTGCCATGCGGTCCTCACCGGCGCAGCCTGTCCGTCGATCACGCAGGCACCCTTCACCGGGACCAAGCACAGGGGATCAGACCCTCGGCCCTCCAAGGTGCGCGGGCCCACCCATTGCCACGCTTCCAACGTGAAGGGCCCTGCATCACACAACACCACGCGTTCTCGTGAATCATCCAGCCGCGTGATCGCCCGGCGGTAGGGCTGAAGATGGCTCACCGCACAACCCTCGTCCAGGTGCAGCTCTCGGCCACGGGCAAAGTCAAAAAGGCGGAAGGTCAGGTCCGCCGGTTGTTGAATCTCCAACAAGCTCAGCCCCGCGCCGATGGCGTGGATGGTGCCTGGCGGAACGTCGATCACATCGCCCGGGCGCACCGGCTGCCAATGCAGAAGCTGCGGCAACCGTCCGTCCCGTGCTGCGTCGCGAAGCTGCTGAGCAGACATCGGCTGGCGCAAGCCCAAACCGATGCAGGCGCCCGGCTGTGCATCCAGCACCACCCAGGCCTCGTGCTTGCCACAGGGCCAGCCCTGTTGGCGTGCGTAGGCATCGTCCGGGTGTACTTGAATGGACAGGGGCTCGGTTGTGGTGAGCAGCTTGATGAGCAGCTCTTGCCCGCCATCACCGGTGCCAAACCACACTTCGCCCACTTTCTGGTCAGCCGGCCAGTCGCTTTCCAGCAAGGCGGTGAGCCAGGGTACAGACGCCAACTCACTGCCCCAAGGCTTGGCGTGAAACTGGCAGGGCAGCGGCACGGCGCTCATTCGCACAAGGCCCGGCTCTTGGAAGGGGTGCTGCGCGAGAACGCATCCCGCGCCAACATCAGCGCGCCCAACACACCCGCGCGCCCATTGAGCGCCGGCACCGTCAACAGCTCATGGATGCCGGACAAAATCCGCTCCGAAGCGCAGTAACCCCTCAGGGAGTCGCGCAGGGCCGCCTGGATCTTCTCCAGCAAGCCCACCTGGTTCATCACCCCTCCGCCCAACACGATGCGCTGCGGGCTGAAGGTCTGGATGAGGTTGTGGCACATCAGCGCCAAGTAGTGGGCTTGGAGCTGCCAAATCGGATCGTCGGGGCCGCAGTCTTGCGCCGGGTGCCCCAGTCGCGCGGCCAGGGCGGGCCCAGAGGCCAGGCCTTCGACGCAGCGGTCACCGTGGAAGGGACACACGCCCTTGAAGTCGAGGTCCTGTGAGAGCTTGGGCACCAGCATGTGCCCGATCTCCGGATGCGCTGAACCGTTGATGAGCCGGCCATCGATGCAGATGCCGCCGCCAATGCCGGTGCCCACCGTGACGTACACCACGTGCTGCATGCCCTGGGCTGAACCCATCTCCAACTCGGCACGAAGCGCGCAGTTCACATCGGTGTCCAAGATGACGGGACCGCCGAGCCGAGCCTGCAGGGCGCCCGGCAGGGCAAAGCCCTTCCACCCGGCCTTGGGCGTGTTGCCAATGCCCACGAAGTGTTGGCCTGCGGTGTCGCGCCGAAGCGGCCCAAAGGACCCCACGCCGTACGCGGCAACCGGGCCGAGCTGCTTCTGCTGGCCGTTGAAGAACGCGGCGATGGCCTCCACCGTCTGCTCGGGGGACTGTGTCGGCAACACCGTCTCGCTCAGGATGTTGAGCCGCTCGTCGGCCACCGCGCAGACAAACTTGGTGCCACCACCTTCAATGCCACCGAACAGCCTCATGCCGCCTCCCCTGGCGCCTCGTCCTTCCGATGGGCCAAGACGATCCTGCGGAACCGAGCATCCATGAGCACCAGCAGCAGCACCGCCAGCGCATACAACAAGGCCAGTCCGGCCAGGCCCGAGGCCATGCCCCATGACTCAGACAAGCGGGCCACGAGGATCGGGGTCACGCCCGCCCCCAGAAAACCACACGTCGTCATCAAGCCCACCGCCGTGGCGCGGGAGCGGCTGGGCATCACGTCGTGCATGGCCGAGTAGATGCAACCATCGAACAAGCCCTTGCCCAAGCTGGAGGCCACCAGCACCACCGCAATCGTGGTCGTGGTCTGCGCCCAAGGCAGGGCCAAGAGGCACAGCGCTGCGGCCGTCAAACCGATGGCCAGCGCCCAAAAACGTCCGGAGGGCACACGAAGCGCGAGCTTGTCGGCCAACCAGCCGCCCACCGGAACAGACAGGAAGCCCGCCAGGTTGATGGTGGCCGACCCCAGCAGCGCAGACTGCGCGAGGTTGGTACCCATCTTGTCGTAGATGTACGTGGGGGCCCAAACCATGAGACCCGAAGAAGCCCCGGTGGCCAAGAAGAACACCACGCACAGGGCCACGGCACCTGAAGAGCTCAAGACCTGCAGGTACGGATCTCGCCCTGTTGGTTCTGCCTGCGCCGCGGTGTCCGTTGGCGCTACAGGCGCTGGCGGCACGAGGGTTTGCACACGCTCGCGAAGGCCGAAGTACAGCGCCACGGCCACCACCAATCCCAGCGCTGCAAACACGATGAAGGGGGCAGGCCAACCGTAGCGGTCGGCCATCAGCCCAGCCGAGTAGGCACCCAAGCCCGCACCGGCGAACACGCCCGTCTGGTGCAGGGACAGCGCGCGGCTTCGCATCTCAGGGCGGTGCCAATCGCTGATCAAGGCCGTGGCCGATGGGTAGTAGGTCGACTCACCGGCAGCCACCAACGCGCGCATGGCCAACAGCAAGCCAAAGCCCGTGGCCAAGGGCATCAGACCCGTGGCCACACTCCAAAACACCAGGCCCAGGATGATGATCCATCGCCGTGAGTAGGCATCACCCAAGCGTCCGCTGACCAAACAACACAGCGCATAGACCCAGAAGAACACGGAATTGATCAGCGCCAACTGCGTGTTGTCCAGGTTCAGTTCGCTGCGCAACTGCGGCAGGACCGCCACCAAAATGGACCGGTCCGCGGCGTTGAGGAAGGCCACGAACCACAACATGCCCACCAGGGCCCAGGGGTATCGCAGCAGGCTCATATTCCACACCAGTGCAGCCACATCGCCGCCGTCCAAGAAAAGTCAGGCCCACCCGTTCCCTGGCCTGTTTCCGGGCTGAAGGACTCGTAGAAGCCCGACTCGCGGATCATCTGGCGGGAGTCTTCCTGGATGCGGTGCGCCCACTCGTGGTGCCCGGCCTCGCGCAAGCCCTTGGCCACCATGTAGCTGACCACCAGCCACACAGGCCCGCGCCAGTAGCGCATGGGGTCATAGGTTCGGCTGCCCGGTGCCAAGCTCGGCAGCAGGTAGCGGCAGGACTGGCCCAGGCGCTGCAGCTGCTCGAGCTGAACGGCGCGCTGCCGTTCACTGCCCACGCCAGCATAGAAGGACAGGAACGACGCGGAGGACAGGATGCTCACCGGCTGATCATGTCGAAGGTCATAGGACGAGAAGCCGCCCACGCTCTCGTCCCACAGCATGTCGATGCCCTGCTCGGCTCGGGCGATGCAGGCCTGCAGTTCGGCCACCGCCTCCTGTTCACCCAGCGCATGGGCCAAGACCAGCAGGTCACGGTCGGCCCGCAGCAGCATCATGGTGATGCCCACATCCAACACCCGAAACGGGTTCTCCTGTGCGATGGCCTGAGGGTCCCAACCGCGCGCACGGCCAAACTCCAACAGGGCCACGTAGCGGTCGTACTCCTGCTTGGTGGGGCGCATGGCGGCGTTCACATGAGACGTGTCGCGTCGGGTGTACGGGCCTACTGAAGAAGTGTCCACCGCAGCCAGGGGGCCGTCCCACTCCGGGTTGTTGTCGCGCCCCGTTTCCCAGTTGTGCACCACCATCGCCAAGCCGTTACCCAGGGGGTCGCGAAACCGCCGGTACCACCGCGTGTAGGCCATCAGCTTTGGAAACAAGGCCCTGAGCTTGGGGTGCTCGGGCGAACACCCATCGAGCTCCCACAACTCACGCACGCAGCTGGCGGCCACCGGCGGCTGGGTGATGCCCGATGTCGGCATGGCCGAGCCCGTCTTGCGGGGATCGCACTGCCACATGTCAGGGCCTGGGAAATAGCCCGGATCGTTCACCCGGAAAAGAATGTGCGGGACCATGCCATTGGTCCATTGCCCCTGAAACAAGGACTCCAGCTCAGCCCACGCACGCTGGCGGTCAAAGGCCGCAAAGCCCAGTGCCACGAAGGCCGAGTCCCAGTTCCACTGATAGGG
>RFPX01000077.1 GCA_009925955.1 Betaproteobacteria bacterium | reverse complement strand
TGAGGCGGTCGAGTTTTTCGCCTCCATGCCCTCCATTGCGCATCCCTTGCAGTTGCTCAAGGACGTCGGGCTCGGATACCTCACACTGGGACAGCCTTCTCCCACGCTGTCGGGCGGGGAAGCGCAGCGGATCAAGTTGGTCACCGAGTTGAGCAAGGTGCGCGATGAGCTTGGGCGGCGTGGTGAATCGTTGAACCCCAAGCCCCCCGAGGGGGGTCGCCCGCTCGGGGCGGCCCGGCGCGGGCTGGCCCCTCACACGCTCTACGTGCTGGATGAACCCACCGTTGGTTTACACATGGCTGATGTGGAAAAGCTCATCCACGTGCTGCACCGTTTGGTCGATGGCGGCCACAGCGTGGTGGTCATCGAACACGATCTGGATGTGATCGCCGAAGCCGATTGGGTCATCGACCTGGGCCCCGAAGGCGGCAGCGCGGGTGGGCAGGTGGTGGTGGCGGGGCCACCAGAGGCGGTGGTGAACAGTGGCTCGCCCACCGGTCAGGCGCTGCGGGCGGTTTTGAGCCGATAGGTGTGCGGCTGTTCCGGCGGGCCGTTCGGATGTGCCGTTCGGACCGCAGCGTCAGCGCGCCCGCTTCACCTGGCGCGCGCCACCCAGCCGCGCACCCGCCAAGCCAGCAACACCGCCAGGATGGCGCCGTACACCGCCACATCCCCAAAGTTCTGCTTGCCCGCGCGCATCCAGAAGAAGTGCAACAGGGCCAGCAAGGCCACGGCATAGACCGCGCGATGCAGCGCCTTCCAACGGGCGGCACCCAGGCGCTTGATCGCCGCGTTGAAGGAGGTCAGGGCCATCGGCAGCATCAGCAACACCGCCAAGGAGCCCACCAAGATGAACGGCCGCTTCACCACATCGCGCAGCATGTCGTTGATGTAGAAGCCCATGTCCAGCCAGGCGTAGGCCAGCAGGTGCAGCAGGGCCCAGGTAAAGGTGAGCAGCCCCAGCAGGCGCCGAAAACGCGCCAAGGCTGCCAGGCCGGTCCACTCTCGCAGCGGCGTCACCGCCAAGGTCAGGAGCAGGCAGCGCAGGGTCATTTCCCCGCTGTTGCGGATCAGCGTTTCGGCCGGGTTGGCGCCCAAGGTGTCGTGTACCGCACCCCACAGCAGCACGGGCAGCGGCATCATCAGCACCAGGGCCACCACGGGCTTGGCCATCGGGTGCAGGCAGATGGCCGTCAAGCGCTGCAGCAGGGCCCTTGCCATGGTGTCCGCCCGGGCCCGGGCCTCAGTAGAACCGCTTGAGGTCCATGCCCGCGTACAGCTGCCCCACCTGCGCTTCGTAGCCGTTGAACATCAGCGTGGGGCGTTTGCGCTGGAACACGCTGTCCTCGCCGACCCGTCGCTCGTTGGCCTGGCTCCAGCGCGGATGGTCAACCTTGGGGTTCACGTTCGAGTAAAAGCCGTACTCCGAGGCCGCAGCCTCTTCCCATGAGGTACGCGGCTGTTTCTCCAACAGCCGAATCTTCACGATCGACTTGGCGCTCTTGAAGCCGTACTTCCAGGGCACCACCAGGCGCAGCGGTGCGCCGTTCTGGTTGGGCAGCACCTCACCATAGAGGCCGAAAGCCATCAGCGTCAGCGGGTGCATCGCTTCGTCCATGCGCAGCCCTTCACGGTAGGGCCAATCCAGCACGCTCGATCGCAAGCCGGGCATCTGCGCCCGGTCGGCCAGGGTGATGAACTCGACGAACTTGGCTTTGCCGGTGGGCTCCACGGCGCGCAGGATGTGCGAAACGGAGTAGCCCACCCACGGCACCACCATCGACCAGCCCTCTACGCAGCGCAGGCGATAGATGCGCTCTTCCATGGGGGCCAGCTTGAGCAGGTCTTCGATGCCGAAGGTGCGCGGCTTGGCGCACTCGCCTTCCACCGTCACCGTCCATGGCCGCGTGCGCAGCGTGTGGGCATAGCGGGCCGGGTCGGCCTTGTCCAGGCCGAACTCATAGAAGTTGTTGTAGCCCGCCACGTGCTCATAGGCCGTGAGCTTGTCCATGACCACGGCCCCTTCGACCGTCGAGCGCTGCGCCGCCAGCTTGGGCAGCTTTCCCGGGCCGGCGGTGACGGTGCCCATCTGTGCCCGGGCATCGCGCGCGGCCCACAGGGCCAGGGCCGGGCCCGCAGCACCCGCCGCCAGGCCCTTGAGCAGTTCGCGGCGTTGCTCAAACACCGCGCGTGGCGTGATGTCGCTGGGGGTGGGGTGCACAAACCCCTGGTCGGTCTTGATCAGCATGGCGCAGCTCCGGCGTGAGGTGTCTAGCGTATCCGCTGCCACCGTTCCCGAGCGCCCCCAGGGGCTTCAGAGCTCTCCGTAGGAATGCAGGCCCGACAGAAACATGTTGACCCCGAGGAAGGCGAAGGTGGTGACCGCCAGGCCCACCAGGGCCCACCAGGCCGAAACCGCACCACGCAGGCCCTTCATCAGCCGCATGTGCAACCAGGCTGCATAGTTCAGCCACACGATCAGGGCCCAGGTTTCCTTCGGGTCCCAACTCCAGTAGCCGCCCCAGGCCTCGGCTGCCCAGAACGCGCCCAGGATGGTGGCGATGGTGAAGAACGCAAAGCCCACAGCGATGGACTTGTACATCACGTCGTCCAGCACTTCGAAGGCCGGCAGGCGTGGCCCGATGCGCCCGCGCAGCGACAGGATGCCCGCCACGATCAGCGCGCTCACGCCAAAGTACACGATCCAGTAGGAACCGGACTGTTCAGCCCCCTTGCGAAACACCAGGGGTTCGAAACACAGCACCACGCCCAGCAGCCACAGGGGCGCGAGCTTCCACCAACGGGTTTCAGCGGCCTGCTGCTTGATCAGGTAGGCAAACGCCACCATCGCCGCCAAGGCGAAGGTGCCATAGCCCACGAAGTTGGCTGGCACGTGCAGCTTCATCCACCAGCTCTGCAGCGCCGGCACCAGCGGTTGGATCTGGTGCGCACCCTTGACCACGGTGTACCAGAGCAAAAAGCCCACGGCCGCACTGACCACCAGCATCACAAAGGGACCCATGGCCGCGGTGCGGTACTGCTGTTCGTAGTACAGGTAGAACAGCGCCGTCATCCAGCAAAACAGCACGAACACCTCATAGAGGTTGCTCACCGGGATGTGGCCGATGTCCGGCGCAATCTGGTGGCTTTCGAACCAGCGCACCAGGGTACCCACCAGGGCCATGAACACCGCGGCCCAGGCCAGGCGCGAGCCCAGGCGAAAGCCGGTGTTGACCACGGGGCCCGTACCACCCGGGCTTGCCCCGGCGGCGGTGGGGCCTGCCAGAAGCCCGATCCAATAGAAGACCGTGCTCATGAAGAACAGCATGCTCATCCACAGGATGGCGCTCTGGCTGGACAGAAAGTACTTCAGCAGGAAGACCTTGTCGGCGGCCGCCAGGTCAGCCCCGAAGGCGTCGGTGTTCTGCCCGTACAAGTGGATGGCCAAGAGCGTGGCCGCACCCACCCCCAGGCTCAGGCCGCGCAGCGTGGGCCACAGCCACACCAGCCCGATCAGCGACGGTACGGCCCCGATCAGGATCCAGGTCTCGTACACGTCCATCGAGGCGCCGTAGCGCTGCAGCGCATAAGCGGCGCCGGCGATCAGGACCAGCGAGGTGATGACGTCGGCCAAGCCCACGCGCAGCCGCCAGCTGCTCTTGCCGATGTCCAGTGTGGTGGTGTTCATGAGATTCCTTCAGCGCGTGGGCGGCTGCCAGGGCTCAACAGTGCCGCCTTCAGCTGTTCGAATTCCTGGTCCGCATCCAGGGTCTTGCGTGTGGTGGACAGGGCTGCCGTCAGCTTCGTGGCCCCTGCACCGTCGTCTTGGATCCAGATCCACAGGCGGCGTTCCCGAACGTACAGCATGGCAAACACACCGATGATCAGCAAGACCGAGCCCAGGTAGACCAATGTCTTGCCCGGCGCGCGCGCCACCTGGAACACGCTGGCCTGCTTCTGTTCGAAAGACGACAGCTGGGCCATCACGGGCGCAGGGTAGTAGAAGCTGTCAGACAAGGACAGCACCGCTTGCGTCATGAAGGTCTGGGCTTTTTCGCCCGGGGGCATGGGCGCCATGCCCGCCTGTTGCCGTGACAGGTTCAGCAACTCGAACAAGGAGCCGTTGAGGATGCGCAGCAACACCTCGGAAATCCGCGCCCGCTCTTCATCGGGCACGCTGCGCTCCAGGAACACGGTCAATGCCGTCAAGCCGCCTGGCGCTTCTTCCTCCGACACCCCCTCGGCAGGCCGCTCAGCCCCTGAAAACAGGGCCAGCGCCCGCAGGGCCGTGGCCTGGATCTGTGGCTGCAACTCGGGCTGGCCGGGCGGGGTGGCCTGCTGCGCATAGCGCCGCGCCGCCCACTCCCGGGCCTGCGGGTTGAGCAGCGCGTGGCGCAGGCCCAACCAGGAGTCCATGGTGTTTTGCTCGTCCACCGGCAGGCGCAGGTAGCGGAAGGGCTCGTTCGTGTTGTCGCGCACGCCGGCCAGCAGCACCATCTGCCCATCAATCTCAAAGGGCACCATGTAGTTGTGGAACTCGCGAGCCTGCCCACTGTCGTCGCGCAGGCGGTAGGTCACCGAGGGGCCCACGTTGCGCATCAGCTTTTCGCCAGGCGCCTTGGCACCGGTGCCCAGGTGGTCGGTGATCGAGGTCTTGAGGTCCACCTTGCGCACATCGGCACCCGTGCCGCTGGTGTCGTTGAAGTTCTCAACGTTGATGACCTTCAGCCCAGCGAACTCCAGCTTGAGCTTTTCTTTCTCGCTGCTCAAGACCGTGTCTTCGCCCACGCGGCCTTCCACCTCAAACGCCTTGCCTCCACCCAAGGGCAGCACCCGCAGCTTGAGGCGGCTGCCGCCGTCGTCGAAGCTGCTTTGGTAGATGGCCACTCCCCGGTGAAAGGCCGGTTCGTTGACCTTGACCGTGGCCGGTATGGCTTGCCCGGTCGCGCGGTCGTGGATCACGATCTCGCTGGCGAACAGCTTGGGCATGCCGGTTTCGTAGTAGTCGACGATGAACTTCTTGAGCTCGATGTCAAAAGGCAGGTCCTGCAGCACCACCCCACCGGGCATGTTCAACAGGGCCACACCCTGGCGGCCACCCTCGGGCACCAGCACGTTGCCGCGATAGGTCAGGCTGCCCTCCGGCAGGCGGTGCCGCTCAGGCACTTCCGTGATCAGGCCGCCCCCCGAGAACACGCTCTTGCCCTGAAGGGCCATCTGCAGCCGCACCATCAGGTCGCCATCGCTCAAACCGCCTATGCAAATCAGCACGATGGAGGAATGGGCCGCCAGGTAGCCCAGTTTGTTGGCCATGCCCTTGCGCGCGGCGATCATCGTGCCGGCTGCGCCCTTGCCGGCGCCATCCGGCGTGCGGATCTGGGCCTTGGCGCGCCAGCCGCGTGCCACCAACAGTGCGGCCACGCGGTCATAGGCCGCTTGAGGCGCTTCGGGCACGGTACCCTGGGCCTTGTGGTGAAACGCCTGCAGCGACTGCTCCCGGATGTGTTCCTTGTAGGTGCGCAACTCGGCCGCGATCTTGGGCGCGTTGCGCAGAATGCACAGCGTGGTGGAGGTCACCAGGAAGGCCAGGATCAGCAGGAACCACCAGGCGCTGTAGACGGTGTACAGGTTGACCCGCCCAAACAAGTCGGCCCAAAACGGGCCGAACTGGTTCACGTAGTTGTTCAGGGGCTCGCCCTGCTTGACCACCGTGCCGATCACCGAGGCGATGCAGATCACCGTCAGCAGCGAGATCGCAAAGCGCATCGACGACAGCAGTTCCACCGCCTCCTGCACGAAGGCCGAACGGCTGCGAACTTCCAGTCCGCCGGTGTGGGGGGTGCTGCTCATCGGTTGACCCATTATCCGGGAGGCCTTGGCGCAAAAAAGAAAAAGGCCGGTCGAAGACCGGCCTCGGGGTCAGGGCTTGTGGCCCCGGTTCAGCGCAGGCCGTTGATGTAGTCGGAAACCGCCTTGATTTCGCGGTCGTTCATCTTGGCGGCGATTTGCGTCATCTGCAGGCTGTTGCCGCGGGCGCCACTGCGGAAGGCCAGCAGCTGCGCCTCGGTGTAGTCGGCGTGCTGGCCGCCCACGCGCGGGTACTGCGAGGGGATGCCCGCACCCGTGGGGCTGTGGCAAGCGGCGCAGGCTGGGATGCTGCGGTCGGCAATACCACCGCGGTAGATCTTCTCGCCAAGGGCTGCCAGGTCCTTGTCCTTGGCTGCGCCGGGCTTGGCCTGCTTGCTGGCGTAGAAGGCGGCCACGTTGCGCATGTCATCGTCGCTGAGCGTGGCGGCAAAGCCGGCCATGATCGCGTTCTTGCGCTTGCCGGACTTGAACTCCTGCAGCTGCTTGACCAGGTACTCGGGGTGCTGCTGCGCCAGCTTGGGGTTGGTGGGCGAGCCGGAGTTGCCGTCGGCGCCATGGCAGGCGGCACAGACCGCGGT
>RFPX01000076.1 GCA_009925955.1 Betaproteobacteria bacterium | reverse complement strand
GGGCCAAGACCTGCAGCAGAGGCCCCACATCGGCTGGTGCACCCAAGCCCAGCGCCCGCAGGCTGCTGATCAGGTAGTGGTACGGCGTCTTGAACTTCACGCCGTAGCGCTCAGGCTGCCAGAACTCATCCGACGTGATGAGCTCGCGGGTGAGCGCCTTCAGGTCGCCCTGGGTGCTCAAGAAGCGCTCGGCCAGACGGCCGACCAGGGCAGCAGGCGGCTGATCGGCCACGAAGGCTTGCGCCAGCTTGAAGGCGATGTGGCGCGCCGTGGCGGGGTGGGCCGCCAAGACATCCAGTGCCCGCTCGCCTTCAGCCTGACCGGCCGGCTCAATGGTGTGCCCCATCCAGCGTTTAACGCCGTTGTCGTGTCGGCTGGGGTCGAATACAAACAGCGGCCCTGAACGCCCGAGGCGCGCCGAGCGGCCGTCGATCGTCCAGCCGGTGAGCATGCGGGCCAGTTCCGTCACATCCTGCTGCGTGTAGCCGCCGTCCACCCCCAGGGTGTGCAGCTCCATCAACTCGCGCGCGTAGTTTTCGTTCAAGCCGCTCAGCCGCGGGGCGTTGGGGTTGGCCATGGCCTGCAGGGCCGGTGCACGGTATCCCGGCCTCACGCTTTGTGCGTTGTCCAGATACAGCAACATGGCCGGGTGCTTGGCTGTGGCACCCAGCAGGTCTCTGAACCGGCCCAGCACATGAGGCCGGATCGCCTCGCGTTCATAGGCACCCGCCAGTACCGACACGGGCCCCTTGCCAATGAACACATTGAAGTGGTTGAACCAGAACTCGACCAGCACCTCGTTGAGCTGGGCGGGGCTTTCGATGGCCCGGGCCAAGCGGGCCTGGGCCGCTTGCAGCACCACGGGGCGCACATACTCACGGCGGGCACGCGCTTGGGCCGCTTCGGCATTGCCCCCCTCGGCGCTGTCCGAACCCATGGTGGGGTTGCGCATGGCGCCGTCCATGGTGTTGGGGTCTGCGGCGTCGGACGCCCGAGGCGATGCTGCGGTGGTGGCCGCCTGTGCCACCCTCCTGAATCGCCCCAAGAGTTCGGCTTGGCTCAGTTCCAAGGTCTCCAGGCCCTGCAGCCGACTGGCCAGTGCGGTGGGAATGGTCAGCCTTTGCGGCTCCAGTTGCTCGGCCAGGAAGTGGTTCAGCCAGGCTTGCGCACCTTGGGCCTGCATGGCCTGAATGTCAGCGGGCCGGGGCCCATAGGCCAGGCGGTTGAGCGCATGCAGCGCACGCGACGTGTCGCTTGAAGCGTCGGTGCTGTGTGCCCACACCAGTGGGTGTGCCAAGCCGCAGGCGGCGCCTGTGCCCAGGAACAGACCGCCCGCCAGTTTTCGTCTGGAGATCATCTGCCGACTTCCGCTAGGGTGATGCCCCATGGTACGCCGGCGGGTGGCCTGGCATGCCGACAGAATGCGGCTGAATTGCAAACTTTTGTTGCAGGCTCTTCAGAAGATGAAGCTCACTGGCCTTGCGAGCGCTGCAAGAGGCTGAAGTGCTCCACCTTGGGGGCTTCGGCGAAGTAGGGCCCCACGATGGCCCGCCACTGCGGGAACAGTGGGCCTTCGCGGAAGTGCACCGTGTGGTCTTCCAGGGTTTCCCAAAAGATCATCAGCAGATAGCGCTCCGGGCTTTCCAGGCCCTTGTTGACCTTGTAGCCCCGAAAGCCGCGGGCTTGCGAGATGACGGTGTTCACGCCCCGCACAATGGCTTCGTCGAATTCGGCCTGGCGGCCGGGCTGGATGCGGATGTCGGCGAGTTCAAGAATCATGGTGGTGCTCCCGGTGCTTACGCCGCCCCATGGGCCTTGAACCAGGCCAGGCAGCGCGCCCAGCCATCGTCAGCGGCTTCTTTGCGGTAGGTGGGTCGGTAATCGGCATGGAAGGCGTGCGGGGCATCGGGGTACACCACGAATTCGCTGCGTCTGGCAGCCGCACTGCCCTGTTGCTGCAGCGCCGCCTTCATCTGCTCCACGGTGCTCAACGGAATCCCATCGTCTTTGCCGCCGTACAAGCCCAGCACCGGTGCCTGCAATCGGCCCACTTGGTCAACTGGGTGGCTGGGCCACACCGGGTTGGTGGCCCCGACCAGGCGCCCGTACCAGGCCACACCGGCCTTCAGGCGCGGCTGGTGCGCGGCATACAGCCACGTGATGCGGCCGCCCCAGCAAAAGCCGGTCACCGCTGCGCGCGACACGTCGGCGCCTTGCGCTTGGGCCCAGGCCAAACACGCATCCAGGTCGGCCATCACCTGCGCATCGGGCGTCTTCATGATGATCTCGGCGATCAGCTTGGCAATCTCACCATAGGACGTGGGGTCCCCCGCGCGGGCAAACAACTCCGGTGCAATGGCGCAGTAGCCAGCGCGTGCAAAGCGATTGGCCACATCGGCGATGTATTCGTGCACACCGAAGATCTCGCTGACCACCAGTACCACCGGGGCGTTGCGCACGCCGGCGGGTGCCGCGCGGTAGGCCGGCAGCTTGAAGCCGCCCGAGTCAATGGTCACCTCGCCCACGGTCAGCCCAGCCGTGGGCGTCTTGATGGCGGTTTGTGCCATCACAGGCCCTGCGGCCGCGGCAATGCCCACTCCCAAAGCGCTGCGGGTAAAGCGGCGGCGGTCGAGGCCGCCGGGTGGAACGAGGCTGTCGAAATCGGCTTGGGACATGATGGCTCACACCGGTTGAGGAGGTGGTGCGATGGTAGCCGGGCCATCAACATCGGTTTCGCTGGTGGTGCTGTTCGCGGGCAACACTCAGGAATGGTTCAAGTCCACTGACTCGGATGCTCCTGGGGGGTTACGTCAAGGCGAAGGACAAGACCCCCTTTTCACGCAGCTGGGCGATCTGGCCCCAGTCAGGCAGGATTCGGATACGCGTCTGGGGGGCTTGCCTGAAGGTGGGCTTGATGACGCCGCGGTCCAAGTCGCTCATCGCAAACTCAACCTTGAAGGTTTGGTGCAAGGCTGCGTTTTCCGGCGTCGTCTTTCCGTCGAAGTGTTCGCCTCGGTTGATGGGCAGCGACGCCGCCGCTACTCCGGGTGCCAAGCTCAGGCTGGTGGCTGGCCTGAGTTGCTGAAACTCCACTTCGACGCGGCCGTTGGGGAGTTCGCGTATCGTGAACCCGCCTTCGAAAGCGGGACGACCAGGATCGATCGATGCGGTCTGCTCCAGCCACAGCATGTTGTTGCCTCCATTGCCCAGGTGCCCGATGGAGTACGACGCGTACATCCAATCGCGCATGAGCAAGCCGATACCGTTTTGGTGCACCAAGTGGCTAAGGGTCTGCCCGGCTCTGGCGTGGCCCGCGAAAAACGCTTGGTAGGCCTGAAGCATGGTGTCCGTTGAGGACCCTATGGACATGACCTTGCGGTCGCCGGGCACCACCACGTTGGGTTGATACAGATCCTGGCGATCTCGGGTTTCAAAGACCCAATCATTTCGATCGAGGTCCTGGATGAAGGCCGTGGGATACCCCGATGGGGCCACGTTTGTCGGTCTTTGAGGCGCTTGTTCCATCCACTTGAGCCACTCGTCTTGGTGCTCTTTCGATGCCACGACGAAGGCGTCAACGGCACCGGTCTCCGCGAGCTGCTGGGCCAGTGGGGGCTGCAAGGTCTGCTCGAGCGCCCGAACGGTTCGCGGATCCATGGGCTGCGCGCTCTTCAGCTGTTGCTGTTGTGCCTCTTCATAGGCTGACTGGGCTGCTTTCAACACCGCATTCGCCAGCTCTTCGGCCGTCAGCAGCCGTGGACGATCCTCAGCCGGTGCAGACCCGGGGGATGCATCAGCATCCTCTTTAAAGTCCTCTGCCGTACCCCCTCCGCCCTCTAAGTCTTCCGGGGTCCAGGACTTTTTCAGTAGATCCAGCAGTGTCCGCTTGTAGGCGTTCAAGGCCTGGGGTCCCAGCTGGGGCTCACCCGCGCGGCTGGCAACGTAGCCGAAAAAGCGGCTGCCAGGCATCACATCTTTCAGCCGACGCTGCAGCGCTTGGACATTCGACGCGGTGTTGGCAGAGGGGTCCCCTTTCTTGCGAGGTGGGGGAGCCATGGGGCACTCCGCAGCGGCGACCCTAAGGGCCGTTGCCAAGGCCTCTTGATGCCCCGCATCCATGGCGTCAATGTCGCCCCACACCCGTTGCATGGCCGCTTTCATGACGGCCTCGCCATCCAACAGGTCTTCTGCCTTGGGCTGCTCAGCCGACAGGTCTATGGGCTCAAACGTTCCAGGCCTTGACAGGGCCTCTATGCGTGCCTCCACAGAGCGTTGCTCCTGGTGCAGCTTGGCCAAAGCCACCGTTGCATCCGCCGACGGGGGTAACCATGCAGGAGCAGCAGGCTTGGCTGCAAGTTTCTGTGCATTTTTCAGCCGATCGTCTAGAAGTTTTTGCAGATCCTTGTAGGTTTGGGCTGCATAGGCATCCACCTTGTCCCGCAGGGTCTGCGTGGGGAAGTCGGCAAAGCCGAGTTCGCCGCCCTCCTTGACGTACAGCGCGTCTTGCTTGCCCGAAAACGTGTCAACGTTCATCACGGGGCGCCCGGCCATGTAGTTGGCGTGCAGCACCGCAAACTCCAGCATTTGCATCCGCGACGGCAGCTTGCCGTTGGCCTGGATGAATTGCCGGGTGCTGGCGCGGACGAGTTCCTTGATGACGGGCGCGTCGGTTTGCATCTTGCTTGGGTCGATGCCGGCCATCTGACAGGCCATGGTCCATCCCGCACTGGGCGGGCTGAATTCATCGGCCAAGATGGGTGCGCGCTCCAGAAGTCTCTCTTGGTACTCGGCCAGGTTGCGCGCCTTGTCCATAGGGTCGAGTGAGGCCACACTGGGTGCGGACACGAATTGCTCGATGGCCGACTCCAGGGTTTGGAGGTCACCGACCGCCTGCTTGATGTTCATCGCCAGCAGGCTCACGTCCTTGATCTCGGCCGGGTGGTCCAGGTCCGGCACGCGCCCTTTGAGCATGCGCCAGCCCCAGTCCCCGTATTGCGTGGTGACGCGGTGTTCCAAATCTTGGCCGGCCAGCTTCAGGGCTGTGGCGTGGTTCACGACGGGCTCTGGCTCGTGTCGAAACCGCTTCATGAAGCCGGACACGCCGCCGCTGGCCTGGGTCCTGCCGGACCGTTCGGCCTTTTGTTTTTCGCCGATGGACTCGATGGTTTTCACGGCTCCCAGCACGTTCTGTGCCCTTTCTTGAGCGGTGCTGCCTCTCACTTCGTTTCCTTTGGGCATGCCGAGATGTCTCCGTATGTAGGGGATGTGGCGGTGGCGGGGGTCGGGCCAGGCCTGGCCTGGCCACATCCCAACGGGTGCCAAGAATCACCCAAAAGGGTAATATCCGAAAGTTGTATTCCGCAAGCCTAAATCTCCGAAAAACGTGAAACTTGCCCCGTCCGCCCGGGAAAACCTCTACCGCCAGGCCCAGGTCTTTCTGGATGCCAGCCGCTCGGGTGCACCCCTGCGTGTGAACGCTCAAGGGGACTTGAAGGCCTCAGGCTTGGCCCGCCGCCTGGTGGATGCCGCCCACCGCAGGGTGTTGCCCATCCCGCAGCGCCAGGTGTTGCAACAGCAGCGCAACCGGGAAGTGGTGGCCGCGTTGAAGGAAGCCCTGCATGAAGCCTGGCCGCCACAGCGCGCGCGCGTGGGCGCACCGGTGGGGCGTCTGGGGTGGGCACGGGCTGCGTGAGGGTGCGGTCGCGAAGGTCACGGGCTTGCCAGCCGCGTTGCACCAGCACCGTGCGGCCGTCGGGCAGGGCCAAGGCCGTGAGCACGATGAAGCCGGCGCGGCCGGCCATGGGACGGTTCTCCAGGAACACGGTGCTGTGGGGCAACCAGCGGCCTTCGATCTCGGCCAAGCGATGAACCTGCTCGGCCTCACCCGTGAGTTCAGCCGCCGCCAAGGGCGCTTGCTGGCCACGGGACTGCACCGAGGCTTCAATGGCGTCCTTCTGCCGGGCGCGGTCGAGCTGCCAAAAGCCCAAAGACGCGGTGAGCGCCGCCAGGCCGATGGCGGCCAGCGGCAGCAGCACGCGCATGGCCACACGCTTGATCCGTGCGGCAGCGCTGCTTTGCACCGGGTGTGACAATGAGGACATGAAACTGCTGATCGCCTTGGCCCTGTTGGGCATCATCGCCGCTTTGGCCAGTGCGGGGGTGTTCATGCTGAAAAAGTCCCGCGATGGCGACGGCCGAGACAACAAAATGGCACGCGCCTTGGCCTTGCGGGTGGGCTTGTCAATCGCCCTGTTCCTGTTTGTGCTGTTTTCCTACTGGATGGGCTGGGTGCAACCCTCCGGCCTGCCGGTGAACCGCTGAGCCCACCCGGCTGAACCACCAGGCCTGCAGCAGCACCCCGCTTCAAATCAAAGGGCGCCCCATGGGCGCCCCTTTTCTTGGCAGCAGGCGATCGATCAGAGCCAATACACCAGGAAGTACAGGCCCA
>RFPX01000075.1 GCA_009925955.1 Betaproteobacteria bacterium | reverse complement strand
TTCGACTGGTCAACCAACGCAAGCGCTTGCTGGCTTATCTGAAGGACCGTGACGCCGACCGTTACGTGGCCCTGATCCAGAAGCTCGGCCTGCGCAAGTGATATCGAATTGACGAACAGAGGCCTGTCTGGGTTTTTCGTCCAGCACAGGCTTCTTTCGTTTAGGAGCCGGCGCGAAGGGTGTCGTCGATGTGTCATTCCAAAGGGGTTCGTCGGAGCCCCGCTGGAATGGCATCGCGCACAAGGCGTCCGGCAACTGCAACGGCGTAGCGGGCCATCTGCTCATCCCTCGTACCCGATGGTCACCGGCCTGAAGCCGGGCCCTGGTGCGAGAAACCCGCAACCGCCTCCAACTGGAGCCTTAGCATGAGCCTGTTCAACAAAGTTACCAAGACCTTTCAGTGGGGTCCCCACACCGTCACCATGGAAACGGGCGAGATTGCCCGCCAATCCAGCGGCGCGGTGATGGTGGACATCGACGGCACCGTGGTGCTGGCCACCGTGGTCGCCAAGAGCGAAGCCAAGGCGGGTCAAGACTTCTTCCCGCTGACCGTCGACTACATCGAGAAGACCTATGCCGCGGGCCGCATCCCGGGCAGTTTCTTCAAGCGCGAAGGCCGCCCCAGCGAGCTGGAGACCTTGACCAGCCGTCTGATCGACCGCCCCATCCGTCCCCTGTTCCCCGATGGCTTCTTCAATGAAGTTCAGGTGGTGGTGCATGTGCTGAGCCTGAACCCTGAAGTTCAGGCCGACATCGCAGCCCTGATCGGCACCAGCGCCGCGCTGTCCATCTCGGGCATCCCCTTCAACGGTCCCATTGGCGCTGCGCGCGTGGGCTACATCAACGGCGAGTACGTGCTCAACCCGGGCAAGGCACAGCTGGCACAAAGCAAGCTGGACCTGGTGGTGGCCGGCACCGAAAGCGCCGTGTTGATGGTGGAGTCCGAAGCCGACCAGCTGACCGAAGAGGTGATGCTGGGTGCCGTCGTGTATGGCCACGAGCAAGGCAACATCGCCATTGCCGCCATCAATGAACTGGTTCGTGATGCGGGCAAGCCGGAGTGGGACTGGAAGGCTCCTGCCAAGGACGAAGACTTCATCGCCAAGGTCACGGCCCTGGGCGAAGACAAGCTGCGCGCGGCCTATCAGATCCGCAGCAAGCAGGCACGCACCCAAGCCTGCCGTGACGCCTATTCAGCCGTCATGGAAGGCCTCAAGGCCGACGGCATCGCGTTTGATGCCGTCAAGGTCGAAGGCCTGTTGTTCGAGATCGAGTCCCGCATCGTGCGCGGCCAGATCCTGGCTGGCGAGCCCCGCATCGACGGCCGCGACACCCGTACCGTGCGCCCGATCGAAATCCGCAACAGCGTGCTGCCGCGCGCCCACGGCTCGGCCCTGTTCACCCGTGGTGAAACCCAGGCCCTGGTGGTCGCCACGCTGGGCACCGAGCAAGATGCTCAGAAGATCGACGCCCTGGCCGGTGAGTTCACCGACCGTTTCCTCTTCCACTACAACATGCCCCCGTTTGCCACCGGTGAAACCGGCCGCGTGGGAAGCCCCAAGCGCCGAGAAATCGGTCACGGCCGCTTGGCCAAGCGTGCCCTGGTGCCGCTGCTGCCCAGCAAGGAAGAGTTTCCCTACGTGCTGCGCGTGGTGTCGGAAATCACCGAATCCAATGGCTCTTCGTCGATGGCATCGGTGTGCGGCGGCTGCCTGGCCCTGATGGACGCCGGTGTGCCGATGAAGGCCCATGTGGCTGGCATTGCCATGGGCCTGATCAAGGAAGGCAACCGCTTTGCGGTGCTGACCGACATCCTGGGTGATGAGGACCACCTCGGCGACATGGACTTCAAGGTGGCCGGTACCACCGGTGGCGTCACCGCCCTGCAGATGGACATCAAGATCCAGGGCATCACCAAGGAAATCATGCAGGTCGCCTTGGCGCAGGCCAAGGAAGCGCGCCTGCACATCCTGGGCAAGATGCAGGACGCCATGGGCGAGGCCAAGACCGAACTCTCCGAGTTCGCGCCGCGCCTGTACTCCATGAAGATCAACCCCGAGAAGATCCGTGACGTGATCGGCAAGGGCGGCGCCACCATCCGTGCGCTGACCGAAGAAACCGGCACCACCATCGACATCGGAGAAGACGGCACCATCACCATCGCCTCCACCGATGGCGAGCGCGCTGCGCTGGCCAAGAAGCGGATCGAGGAGATCACCGCTGAAGCCGAAGTGGGCAAGGTCTACGAAGGCCCGGTCACCAAGATCCTGGACTTCGGCGCGCTGATCAACATCCTGCCGGGCAAGGACGGGCTGTTGCACATCAGCCAGATCGCCCACCAACGCGTGGAGCGCGTGGAGGACTTCCTCACCGAAGGCCAAGTGGTGCAGGTCAAGGTTCTGGAGACCGATGAGAAGGGCCGCATCAAGCTGTCGATGAAGGCCCTGCTGGAGCGCCCTGAGGGGATGCCCGAAGAGGAAGATCGTCCCCGCCGTGAGTTCCGTGACCGTGGCGACCGCGGTGACCGTGGCGACCGCCCCCGCCGTGAGCGCAGCGACCGCGGCGATCGTGGTGAGCGCGGCGAACGCCGTGCGCCGGGCCAATCGGGCGAGCCTGGTGAAGCCGGCGCGTCCGGTGCCGAGGGATCAGCAGCCAGCGGCGGCCAGACGGACCAAAACGGCCCGAGCGGTACGCCAGGCCAGCAGGGTTAAGCGTTCGAACTGTGCAACAACAGCGCTCAACGATGAACGCCATCGAAATCGCCGGCTACGGCGGCCCCGAGGTGCTGCGCCTGACGCAAAGGCCGGTGCCGGTGGCCGCTGCCGGCGAGTTGTTGATTGTTGATCCGGGTGAGCGCATCGGGCGTCAACCGCCCCGATGTGCTGCAGCGCAAGGGCCTGTATCCCATGCCGCCAGGCGTGTCCGATCTCCCCGGCCTGGAGATTGCGGGTGTGGTGGAAGCCGGTGCCGCGCAAGATTTGGCAGCCGCGGGCGTGGAGCTGGGCCAGCGCGTGTGTGCCCTGGTCGCCGGTGGCGGCTACGCGCAGTTCTGTGTGGCACCGGTGGGCCAGGTGCTCCCGGTCCCCAAGGGCTGGAGCGACCTTGAGGCCGCCAGCCTGCCCGAAACCTTCTTCACCGTTTGGCAGAACGTCTTCGAGATTGCCCGGCTGCAGCCGGGTGAAACCCTGCTGGTGCAAGGGGGCTCCAGTGGTATCGGTGTGACAGCCATTCAACTGGCCAAGGCCTTCGGCTGCACCGTCATCGTGACGGTGGGCGCGGATGAAAAGGGCCGCGAGTGCCTCAAGCTCGGTGCCGACCATTTCATCAACTACAAGACGCAAGACTTTGCCCAGGAGGCGCTCAAGCTCACCGGGGGTGTTGGCGTCAACGTGGTGCTGGACATGGTGGGGGGCGACTACATTGGCCGCGAAGTGCAGTGCCTGGCCAACGATGGCCGCTTGGCTTTGATTGCCACACAAGGTGGCCACGACAGCGCCTTCGACAGCGGCGTGGTGCTGCGCAAACGCCTGTCCATCACCGGCTCGACCTTGCGGCCTAGGCCCTTGGCCTACAAGGCCCTGTTGGCCCGCGGCTTGCGCGAGCGCGTATGGCCCCTGCTGGAGTCAGGCCGCATCCGTCCCGTGATCCACAGCGTGTTTGAGGCGGCCACGCCCGATGGCGCCGTGCGTGCCCATACGCTGATGGAGAGCAGCACGCACGTGGGCAAGATCATGTTGAGCTGGTAGCGGGGTTCACATGCGCAAGAAGCTCGTCATCGGCAACTGGAAGATGCATGGCAGCCGCGCGGTCAACGCGGAGCTCTTGAGCGGCATCCTGGCTGCAGGTCCGCTGCCATGCGACGCCGCGGTTTGTGTGCCTTTTGTTTATGTCGCCGATACGGCCGTTTCCTTGGCTGCTTCGGCGCTGCGGTGGGGTGCACAGGATGTGTCGGCGCATGCACAAGGCGCCTACACCGGCGAGGTGTCGGCGGCCATGCTGCGCGAGTTGGGCTGCCGCTACGCCATCGTGGGCCACTCCGAACGCCGGGCCGGCCACGCCGAGACCGACGCGCAGGTGGCTGACAAGGCCAAGGCTGCCTTGGCACACGGACTCACGCCCGTGGTGTGCGTGGGCGAAACCCTGGAGCAGCGCGAGGCGGGCCAGACCGAGGCGGTGGTCAAGCGCCAGTTGTCGGCGGTGATCCATGCCTTGGGCCATTGCGCAGGCGAAATGGTGGTGGCCTATGAGCCGGTTTGGGCCATCGGCACAGGCCGCACGGCCACCCCCGAACAGGCGCAGTCGGTTCACGCCGTGCTGCGCGCGCAGCTGCGTGCGGCTACCGCCCATGCCGACACCATGAAGATTTTGTATGGCGGCAGCGTGAAGCCGGACAACGCGGCCACGCTGTTCGCTCAACCGGACATCGACGGAGGCCTGATTGGAGGCGCTTCGCTCAAGGCGGCTGACTTCGTGGCCATCTGCCGCGCAGCCCGTTGATGGCGACAGCGCCACGGAGCCAAACCTAGGCCGCTGCTACCCAAGCCTTCGTTACATCGAATCACACTGACCACCACTGACCATCATGCAATTCCTCGCCAACCTGCTGCTCATCGTTCAGATCATCTCCGCCCTGGTGATGATTGGCCTGGTGCTCATTCAGCACGGAAAGGGCGCCGACATGGGGGCTTCCTTTGGAAGCGGTTCGTCAGGCAGCCTCTTCGGGGCCACGGGCAGCGCCAACTTCCTGTCGCGCTCCACCTCGGCTTGCGCCACCGTTTTCTTCCTGTGCACCTTGGGCTTGGCCTACTTTGGCACGCCGCGTGAAGCACCCACCGGAGGCACCAGCGTGTTGGAGAAGGCCACGGTCCCGGCCGGTACCGCACCGGGCGTGATCCCTGGCGCCGTTCCGGCTGCCGTGCCGGGCGCTGACAGCGCGACGCAGGCCGGCAGCGCCCCAGCCGCTTCGGGTGAGGCCGCAGGGGCCAAGCCCGGCGAAATCCCCAAGCGTTGAGCCTGGCACCCGTCAGGTTCACGGATGTTTTCGGTCTAGAATTGAAGGCTGTTCCGAAGCCACCCTCATGCTGTTCGGAGCAAGGATTCCAGTGCCGTCGTGGTGAAATTGGTAGACACGCTATCTTGAGGGGGTAGTGGCGAAAGCTGTGCGAGTTCGAGTCTCGCCGACGGCACCAAGAACAAGAAGACGAAAGTCGAGTCGAGTCAAAGTCGGCGTGACCCCGGAGGGTGACGCCGAGCGCCCAGTGCAGCAGAGCTGCCGATCGGGACAGGCGGGCGCGCTGAGGGAATCGGGGGATTCTCTACGCGCCTTTTTTGCGTCCGGCCAGTGCCGGGCGGACTGAAGTCGGTTGTAAACATGAACCTGCAAGAGTACCTGCCCATCATCCTGTTCATCCTGGTGGGCACGGCCATCGGCATCGCGCCCCAGGTCATCGGTTTCATCATGGGCCCCAACCGCCCAGATGCGGCCAAAAACTCCCCCTACGAGTGCGGCTTCGAGGCCTTCGAAGACGCCCGCATGCAGTTCGATGTGCGCTACTACCTGGTCGCCATCCTCTTCATCCTGTTCGATCTTGAAATCGCCTTCCTGTTTCCCTGGGCGGTTTCGCTGCGTGACATCGGTCCCACGGGTTTTTGGGCGGTGATGGTCTTCCTCGGCATCCTGGTGGTCGGCCTGGTGTACGAATGGAAGAAGGGCGCGCTGGATTGGGAGTGAAGCATGGGCATTGAAGGCGTACTCAAGGAAGGCTTCGTCACCACCTCGGTGGACAAGCTGGTGAACTGGTCCAAGACCGGTTCGTTGTGGCCGATGACCTTTGGTCTGGCCTGCTGTGCGGTGGAGATGATGCACGCGGGTGCCTCCCGCTACGACATCGACCGTTTCGGCATGCTGTTCCGGCCCTCGCCGCGGCAGTCTGACCTGATGATCGTGGCCGGCACCCTGTGCAACAAGATGGCGCCCGCGCTTCGCAAGGTGTACGACCAAATGGCCGAGCCCCGCTGGGTGCTGTCCATGGGTTCGTGCGCCAACGGCGGTGGCTATTACCACTACAGCTATTCGGTGGTGCGCGGTTGCGACCGCATCGTGCCCGTGGATGTCTATGTTCCGGGCTGCCCACCCACGGCCGAGGCGCTGCTCTACGGCATCCTGCAGCTGCAGTCCAAGATCCGCCGCGAGAACACCATCGCCCGCTGAGGCGCACGGTTCACAAGGCCTCACCCACCACCGCGCAGTACCCCGACCGGCAGCCGCACCCGTCCGAGGAAGCCCATGTCTGAAAAACTTCAACGCCTGCAAGCCGCGCTTCAAGCTGCGCTGGGCGACCGTGTCCAATCGATGGAGTGCCGATTGGGTGAGGTGACCCTCACCGTGCGTGCAGCCGACTACCCGGCGGTGTGCCAGCAGCTGCGCGACGACCCTGCCTTGGGGTTTG
>RFPX01000074.1 GCA_009925955.1 Betaproteobacteria bacterium | reverse complement strand
ACCCTGGGTGCCTATGCCCCCACGGCGCGCTTCGGCCCGATGGAAGGGTTTCAGCGCTTTGTCCAGGCCTGCCACGCGCGCGGGATTGGGGTGCTGCTCGACTGGGTGCCCGCGCACTTTCCCACCGATGCCTTCGGCCTGGCGCGTTTCGATGGCACGGCCCTGTACGAGTACCTGGATGCGCGTGAAGGCTTCCACCAAGACTGGAACACCTACATCTACAACTTTGGCCGCTGGGAGGTGCGCAACTTCCTCATCGGCAGCGCGCGCTATTGGGTCGAGTGCGGCGGGGTAGATGGTTTGCGGGTGGATGCGGTGGCGTCCATGCTGTACCGCGACTACTCTCGAAAGGAAGGTCAGTGGCTGCCCAATGTGCACGGCGGCCGTGAGAACCTCGAGGCCATAGACCTGTTTCGCGCGCTCAACAGCATCTTGGGTGCTGAGTGCCCGGGCGCCATCACCGTGGCCGAAGAAAGCACCGCGTTTGCGGGCGTGTCGGCACCGGTGAGCGCGGGCGGCCTGGGCTTTCACTACAAATGGAACATGGGGTGGATGAACGACACCCTGCGCTACATGCAAGAGGACCCGGTGCACCGCCGGTGGCACCACGACAAGATGCGCTTTGGCCTGGTTTATGCCTTCAGCGAAAACTTTGTGCTGCCCTTGTCACACGACGAGGTGGTGCATGGCAAGGGGTCCATCTTGGGCCGCATGCCGGGCGACGACTGGCAGCGTTTGGCCAATGTGCGCGCCTACTACGGCTTCATGTGGGGGCACCCGGGCAAGAAGCTCTTGTTCATGGGGCAAGAGTGGGCGCAGCCCTGGGAGTGGCAAGACGCCCATGAGCTGCCTTGGGGCCTGCTGGGCGATGCGCGCCACGCTGGCGTGCAGCAGTGGGTGCGCGACCTCAATGGGCTGTACCGCAGCGAAGCGGCGCTGCACCAACTGGACTGCATGCCCGAGGGCTTTGAGTGGCTGGTGGTGGATGATGCCGAGAACAGCGTGTTCGCCTGGGCGCGCCACACCGGGCAGGGCCAGTCGGTGCTGGTGGTGTGCAATTTCACCCCCGTGGTGCGCAGCGGCTACCGCATCGGATTGCCGCCACACTTGGACGGCGTGTGGAAGGAGGCCCTGAACTCGGACGCGCACGAGTACGGAGGCTCGGGCGTGGGCAATGTCGGTGCGCCTTTGCAAGCGCAGCCGATGGGAGCGCATGGGCAGGCCATGAGCCTGGCCCTGACACTGCCGCCCTTGGCAACCTTGTTTTTGGTGCGGGCCTGAGCGTGAACCACCGTCTGGCACCACAAGAGGGCCGTCCCTACCCCATGGGCTCCCACCTGCGCGACGGTGGCGTGAATTTCGCGGTGTTTTCCCAGCATGCGCAGGCCATCGACCTGTGTTTGTACGACGCTGCAGGGCAGACCGAGACCGCCCGATGGCGCCTGCATGGCCCGCACGACGGGGTGTTCCACGGCTTTATGCCGGGCTTGGAGGCCGGGCAGGTGTACGGCTTGCGGGCACACGGCCCCTACGCGCCTCAACAAGGGCACCGCTTCAATGCAGCCAAGTTGCTGCTGGACCCGTGTGCCCGCGAGATCGTGGGGCGCTTCGAGCGCCGGGACGAACACCTGGGCTACGTGAGCGGACACCCGGACGGCCACCGCATACCGGATGCCCGCGACAACGGCGCCCTTGCGCTGAAGGCGCGGGTGGTCAAGGGCCTGGACGCCTCTGAACGGCAGGCCTTGAGCCTGGGCAGGCCGCGCCGGCCCAAGGGCCGCGTGGTGCTGTACGAGGTGCACGTCAAGGGCTTCAGCCAAAGCCACCCGGGTGTGCCCGAGCACCTGCGCGGCACCTATGCCGGCTTGGCGCATCCGGCCAGCGTGGCGCACTTCCAGCGCTTGGGCGTGACCACCTTGTCTTTGTTGCCCGTGCACTACGCGCTGGACGAACCCCACCTGGTGCGCTTGGGCAAGACCAACTATTGGGGCTACAACACCCTGAGCTTCTGCTGCGTGGACCCCCGGTGGTCGTGCACGCCCGAAGACACCGCTGCGGCCACCGAAGAGTTCCGCCAGATGGTGCGCGATCTGCATGCCGCCGGGCTGGAGGTGGTCATCGACGTGGTCTACAACCACACGGCCGAAGGCGGGGAAGACGGCCCGACCTTGTCGTTCCGTGGCCTGGACAACGCAAGCTGGTACCGGCTGATGCCCGAAGACCACAGCCGCTGCGAGAACCTCAGCGGCTGTGGCAACACCCTGGCCGTTTGGCAGCCGCGTGTGAGCCAGTTCGTTTTGGACTCTTTGCGCCACTGGGTGCTGGAGATGGGCGTGGATGGTTTTCGTTTTGACTTGGCGGCCACCCTCGGCCGTGGCCGCCACCAGGCTTTTCAGCCCGATGCCGCCTTCTTCACCGCGCTGCGCCAAGACCCGGTGCTGGCCGACGTGCACCTGATCGCCGAGCCTTGGGACAGCGGCCCGGACGGTTACCAGGTGGGGCGTTTCCCCGGCGCCTTCATGGACTGGAACGACCGCTTCCGCGATGCCGTGCGCGGCTACTGGTTGCACGAGGCCCCGGGGCGCAACCACCGGGCTGATCCGCGGGTGGTCACCCGTGGGGAATTCGCCCGCCGCTTGGCCGCGTCCAACGACTTGTTTCACCATTCACAGCGCCGCCCATCGTCCAGTGTGAACTTCATCACCGCGCACGATGGCTTTGCGCTGCGCGATGTGGTGAGCTACCACCGCAAGCACAACCTGGCCAACGGCGAAGACAACCGCGACGGGCGCGACAACGAGCTGAGTGCCAACTTCGGGGTGGAAGGCGCCACCGATGACGCCCAGGTGAACCACCACAGGGCCCTGGTGCAGCGCGCCATGATGGCCACGCTCTTGCTTTCGCAGGGCACCCCCATGCTGACGGCCGGTGACGAAATCGGCAAGACCCAACGCGGCAACAACAACGCCTACTGCCAAGACGCCCCCGTGAGTTGGCTGGATTGGGCGCAGGTGGATAAGGCCATGCTGGCGCTGGTGCAGCGCACACTGGCCCTGCGCGCGGAGCACGATTGCCTGCGGCACGACCAGTGGTTTGCCGACCATGCCCAAGAGGATCAACTGCCCCGTGTGCGCTGGCTCGGCTTGGATGGCCAGCCCTTGCAGGGCCATGATTGGCATGATGAGCACCACCGGTCGCTGGTGGTGGTGTACACCGCACCGAGCTCACCAGCGCTGATGGTGGTGTTCCATCCGCATGCCCATGAAGCCCCACTCAAGCTGGAAGGGGCATGGCGCCGGGTGCTCGATTCCACCGAAGACGACGTCTCAGCGGGGGTCATGACCACGCCGCTGGTCTACCCCCAAAGCTCACCGCCATCGCAGCTTCCCTCCGTGCTCAGTGGCACCGTCACCTTGCCTGCACGCAGCGTGTGGGTGCTGCAGGCACTTTGAACCCCAGCTGGATCACAAGACCCATGGACCTGACCCAACGCTCCAGCGGCATCTTGCTGCACATCACCTCACTGCCCGGCCCACATGGCATCGGCGACTTTGGCCCCGATGCCTACCGCTTCGTCGATTGGCTGCAGTCCGCCGGGCAGACCATTTGGCAGTGGCTGCCCACCACACCGATCGGGCCAGGCAACTCGCCTTACCAGAGCGTGTCGGCGTTTGCGGGCAGCCCGCTGATGGTGGCCTTCGAGCCCTTGGTGCAAGCCGGCTGGATCGATGGTGGCGACCTGCACGGCGCGCCCGTGGCGCAAGGTGGTCAGCGGGTGGACTTCGAGGCCATCGTGCCTTGGCGCCTGGAGCGGCTGCGCCGGGCGCATGCGGGCTTCTTGGCGCGCGCCACCGCCCAGCAGCGCGCGGCATTTCAGGCCTGGCGCACGGAGCAGGGGTGGTGGCTCGACGACTACCTCTTGTTCATGGCCTTGGAGTCGGCCCACGCAGGGCAATGTTGGTGGGATTGGGCACCCGCGCTGCGCCTGCGCGAAGCCGCCGCACTGCAGCAGGCCGCGCGCGAGCATGCGGGCGAGATGGATTTTTGGGCCTTTGTGCAGTGGTGCTTCGATACCCAATTGGCCGATCTGCGCGCCTATGGCCAGGCCCGCGGTGTGCGGTTGATGGGGGACCTGCCCATCTTCATCGCTCACCACAGTGCCGATTGCTGGGCCAGACCCGACCTTTACGAACTGGACGAGCACTTTCAGCCGACCGTGGTGGCGGGTTGCCCCCCGGACGACTTCAGCGAAGACGGCCAGCGCTGGGGCAACCCGCTGTACCGTTGGGACCGCATGGCGGCTGAGGGCTATGCCTGGTGGACCGCGCGCGTCAAGCGCGCCCTGGCCCAGGCCGATGTGTTTCGAATCGACCACTTCCGCGGCTTTGCGGGCTACTACGAGATCCCGGCCAGTTGCCCCACCGCGCGCGAAGGGCAGTGGGTGCCGGGGCCAGGCCAGGCCCTCTTTGACGCCATCGAAGGTGCATTGGGCCGCTTGCCCATCGTGGCTGAAGACTTGGGCCTGATCACGCCCGATGTGCTGGCCTTGCGTGATGGATGCGGCTTTCCGGGCATGCGCATCCTCTCGCAAGCCTTCGGCGGCGATGCCCGCCATGAGTTCTTGCCCCACCAGTATGTGCCCAACACGCTTGTCTACACCGGAACGCACGACAACCACACGGTGCATGGTTGGTGGGCGCAGGCCACGCCTGCGGAGAAACACTTCGCGGCTTCCTACTTGGCCGCCTGGGACCACGACATCCATTGGGGAATGATCCGGGCGGCCGCGCAATCGGTGGCCTGCATGGCGGTGTTTCCCTTGCAGGATGTGCTGGGCTTGGGCGGTGAGCACCGCATGAACCTGCCGGGCTCCATGGGCCCACACAACTGGACCTGGCGTTTTGACTGGTCGATGGTGGGCGAGGAGCACCGCCGCGTCCTGGGGCTGATCACCGCGGCCAGCGGGCGTGGACCGTTTGCGCTGCTGGGATAAGCGCTTATGGCCTGCCCGAGAGGTGCTGGCCTGACAGGTCCCACACCTGCACCGACTGCGGCGCCAAGCGCTGTCCCTGGGGCTCGAAGGCAACCGTGTTGAAGGCCGCTTGAAGCCGGCCCGCCATGGCCGGCTCCGAGGCCCACAAGAGTCGTGCGGACGGCCCTGACGGTGATGCGCTTTGCGGCAGCCTCACGTTGCGAACTTCAGACCCATAGTTGATCAGCACCAGGGTGCGTTCTCCATCGAGCACCCGCTCAAAGCCCATCACCAGTCCATCCGCAAAGGCCCGTTCCCAAGACCCGCGTGCGATGGAGGCGCGCGTATTGCGCAGCATGAGCATGTCCTCATAGTGCCGCAGGATGGAGCGGGTGCCGGTGCGCTGCGCCAATACGTTGTGGCGTGCTGCGTTGGGCGCCGCATCACGGAACGGACGGCCTTTGGTGAAGCCCGCATGGGGTCGCGTGTCCCAGCTCATCGGGCCGCGAATCGGGAGGTCGCCGCTGAGACCCGGCAGCCCCGCTTGCCCCACTTCTTCGCCGTAGTAGATGAAGGGGGTTCCGGGCATCAACAGGTAGGTGGAGGCGGCCAGTTTGTAGCGGGCTTCATCGCCGGCGAACTGGTCCCACGCGCGAGGCCCGGCAAAGATGTCATGGTTGGACAAAAAAGTGGCCATGCCAAGGGGCGCTGTCTGCCAGTACGCCACCATGGCCTTGACCGCAGCCGTGTCGCCCTTGGGAGCCGCCACGATATGCGGGATCAGGCCAAATGCGAAGGCACTGCCGCACACGTCAGGACGGCCGTACACCTCCGGGCTCGATGTGGCTTCGCACACGGTGTACCGCTTGGGGTAGGACTTGACCAGGTCTTGCAGCTGGCGCGTCAGTGCGCGGCTTTCTGGCTGGTCGTTCCAGTCGCGCGCTGAGTTCTCAATCATGTGGGGTACGGCGTCCAGCCGCACGCCATCCAGCCCCATGTTCATCCACCAGCGCAGGCTGTCCAAGTGGTAGCGCAGGGTCGGCTCATGGCGAAGGTTGAAGTCCGGCATGTGCGGGCCAAACGTGCCGAAGTAGTGGCCTTTGGCCCCGGCGGGCGCAGCCGGCAGGTCTTTGACCTCACCCTTGAAGGTCCAGGGCTTGGAGCCCGCGTGGTACCACGGGTTCTTGCCCCAGATGTCCCAGCCCTTGGGTGCATCAACCGACCACACGAACCAATCTCGGAAGGGACTTTGCGGGTCGGCCAGCGCGGCTTGGAAGGGCGGGAACTCGTGCGAGCTGTGGTTGATCACATAGTCCATGATCACGCCGATGCCGCGCTTGTGTGCCTGGCGCAGCAGCTCTCGCATGTCCTGCAGGGTTCCGTAATCAGGCTCTATGCGGCGAAAGTCGGTGGTGGCATAGCCGTGGTCTCGATCGGCACTCAAGGTCACGGGCATCAGCCAAATCCCGCGAACACCCAGCCGCTGCAAGTGGTCGAGCCGGGAGATCAGGCC
>RFPX01000073.1 GCA_009925955.1 Betaproteobacteria bacterium | reverse complement strand
CCGCTGCTGGACAACGTGCCCACCTGGCGCTGCCGCGAGCCCGAAGCCCTGGCCTATGTCTTGGCCCATCTCAAAGACCTGGTGGTCAAGGAGGTGCATCTGAACACCGCAAAGCCCGCAAGAAGGACCCCCGATGCTCTCGCGCACCGCCGACCACCTGTTCTGGATGGCCCGCTACATGGAGCGGGCCGAAAACACCGCGCGCATGCTGGATGTGAACTACCAGACCTCGCTGCTGCCGGAGCGGGCGGTCAGCGCCGAGGCCGCCTGGAGCGCCGTCTTGGGCATCAGCGAGCTGCACGGCGCGTATGCCAACCGCCACCGCCAGATCAGCGGCGAGGGTGTGATGCACTTCATGGTGCGGGACATGGGCAACGCCTCGTCTATCGCCTCGTGCTTGTCCGCTGCGCGGGAAAACGCCCGGGCGGTGCGCAGCGTGCTGACCACCGAGTTGTGGGAAACGACCAACCAAACCTGGCTCGAGTTCTCGCGCATGGTGGCCTCCGGTGCGCTGGAGCGCGACCCTTCGGCCGTCTTCGAATGGGTCAAGTTCCGCTCACACCTGTCCCGCGGCGTGGCGGTGGGCACCATGCTGCAAGACGAAGCCCTGCACTTCATGCGCTTGGGCACCTTCTTGGAGCGCGGCGACAACACCGCGCGGCTCTTGGACGTCAAGTTCCATGGCCACCCCAATGTGGATGGGGCCGCACCCCCGGCCGACAGCAGCCGCCTGATGCGCCCACCCGGCTTGCCGGCGCCGGCCATCGCACCCGAGACCGACTTCTATCACTGGTCCGCCTTGCTGCGCTCGGTCTCGGCCTTTGAAATCTACCGCCGGGTCTACAGCAGCGTCATCCTGCCCGAGAAGGTGGCCGAACTGCTCATCCTGCGGCCAGACATGCCGCGTTCCCTGGCCGCCTGCACGGGCGAACTGGTGAACAACCTCAGCCAGGTGGCCAACCAGCACAGCGGCGACACCCTGCGCCGGGCCGGCCGTCTGTGCAGTGACCTGCAATACGGCCGCATCGACGAAATCCTGGACGACGGGCTGCACGCCTACCTCACGCGCTTTCTCAACCGCATCAACGACATTGGCGAACGGATCGCCCGGGACTTCTTGGCCGCGGCCTGAGCGACCAGCCGACGATGTGCATTAAATTGCAATCATCGGCGATAAACAAGGGTTAATACTGAGCATTATTTTGCTCGGTAGCACTACAGTGCCGGTGAGGGGAGACGGTGTGCCATCATGGTTCGCTGTTTTAACCACCACCGTACGGAGGAGACCCATGAGCACCCGTCGCGTCGTCCTGACCCGCTCTGCCGCCCTGTTGGGCGCCGCCAGCACCAGCCTGTTGCTGCCCCAGATCGTGCGGGCCCAGTCCAACAAGCTGCGCATCGGATTGATGCTGCCCTACACCGGCACATTTGCCGCGCTGGGCATCAACATCGAGGCTGGTTTCCGGATGGCTGTCGAGGAGGCCGGTGGCAAGCTCGGTGGCCGCGACATCGAGTGGTTCAAGGTCGACGATGAATCCGACCCGCCCAAAGGTGTGGAGAACGCCAACCGCCTTGTTCAGCGCGACAAGGTCGATGTCATCCTGGGCACGGTGCACTCTGGCGTGCAGATGGGCATCCATCGCGTGGCCCGTGAATCCGGCGTGTTGAGCATCATTCCGAACGCCGGTGTCCACGTGGCCACACGAGCCCAGTGCGCGCCCAACGTGTTCCGCACGTCCTTCTCCAACAGCCAGCCCACCTTGGCCCTGGGTGAGACCATGGTCAAGCGCGGTCACAAGAAGGCGGTGTGGATCACCTGGAAGTACGCCGCCGGCGACGAGGCGTTTGAGGGATTCCGCGACAGCTACACCAAGGCAGGCGGCACCATCGTCAAGGAACTGGGCCTGCCCTTCCCGAACGTGGAGTTCCAGGCGCTGCTCACCGAAATCGCCTCGCTCAAGCCCGACGCCGTGGCCTGCTTCTTCGCGGGCGCGGGTGCGGCCAAGTTCATCCGTGACTACGCAGCAGCAGGCCTCAAGGGCAAGATCCCGCTGTATGGCTCGGGCTTCCTGACCGAAGGCGTGCTCGACGCTGCTGGCCCGGCTGCCGAGGGCATCCTGACCACGCTGCACTACAGCGACTCCCTGGACACCAAGCGCAATCAGGATTTCCGGCGCGCCTTTGCCATCCGCAACAAACTGCAACCCGACGTGTACGCGGTGCAAGGCTACGACTCGGGCCTCCTGTTGGCCCAGGGTCTGAATGCGGTCAAGGGCGACTTTGCCAACAAGAAGGCCCTGTATGCGGCCATGGAAGGCGCCACCATCGACAGCCCGCGCGGCAAGTGGACGATGAGCAAGGCCCACAACCCCATCCAGGACATGTACCTGCGCGAAGTCAAGGACAAGGAGAACAAGGTCATCGGGATCGCCGCCAAGCAACTGGCCGACCCCGCCACCGGCTGCCGCATGGCCTGAGCCCTGTCCATTGAACCTTTGCGCCTGAACGCTGTGGCGGCCCATAAGGGCTTTGGTCTTTGAGGCCGCCACCCTCACCGCATGGCGGCTGTGGCCGCCATTTTTTTGTGCCCTCGATCCACTTGGCTTTACCCCCGACCGCGCACCTGAGCCCACCATGACCCTGGCCAACTTCCTCATCCAGCTGCTCAACAGCGTCCAGTACGGGCTGCTTTTGTTCATGCTGGCCGCGGGCCTGACGCTGATCTTCGGCATCATGGGCGTGGTCAATCTGGCGCACGGCAGCTTCTACATGCTGGGCGCCTACCTGGCCTACACGCTGGCGGCGCAGTTGGACTCCTTGCCCTTGGCCATCATCGTGGGGGCGGTGTTGGCCGGCCTGTTCGGCTTTGTGCTGGAGCGCCTGTTGTTTCGGCACTTCTATCACCGCGACCACCTCGACCAGGTGCTGCTGACCTTTGGCCTGATCTATGTGTTTGAGGAGTTGCGCGCCATCATCTGGGGCAACGATGTGTTGGGCGTGAAGGTTCCCGAGTCGCTGGACTGGTCCATACCCCTGACCGACACGCTGAGCTATCCGGTGTATCGGCTGTTCATCTCGGCGGTGTGCATCGGGCTGGCGCTGGCCCTGTACCTGCTGATCTCCAAGACCCGGCTGGGCATGAAGATCCGCGCGGGGGCCTTCAACCGCGACATGACCGAGTCGCTGGGCGTCAACATTGAACTCATCCACGCCCTGGTCTTTGGCTTGGGCGTGGGCCTGGCGGTGGTGGCCGGCATGGTCGCGTCGCCGGTGTCCAGCGTGTACCCCAACATGGGCAGCCCCGTGCTGATCATGTGCTTCGTTGTCGTGGTGATTGGGGGCATCGGCTCGGTTCGCGGCGCGCTGATCGCTGCGCTGCTGGTGGGCTTGGTGGACACCTTTGGCAAGGTGTTGCTGCCCCAGGTGGCGGGCATGTTGGTGTACGTGCTGATGGCCGCCGTGTTGCTGTGGAGGCCCGAAGGGCTGTTCAAGCAGTGAGATGACGCCATGAGTGCTCCCAAGTCCCACCTCGAAACCCTGCCGCGCAGCGTTCAGTTCCTCCTGGCCACGGCCGTGGTGGGCCTGGCCCTGTTTCCGATCATGGGCAGCGACTACGCCCTCCAAAGCCTGTCGCGCATGATGATTCTGGCGATCTTCGCCATGAGCCTGGACCTCTTGCAAGGGGTCACGGGCCTGGTGTCACTCGGCCACGCCGCCTACTTCGGCCTGGCCGGCTACGCACTGGCCTTTCTGTCGCCCGTCAACGATCCGGCCGCCTTGTGGTGGACGCTGCCTGCGGCCATGGCCTTCTCCGGTTTGGCGGCCCTGGTCATCGGCTTCTTCGTGGTGCGCACCCACGGCATCTACTTCATCATGGTCACCATGGCCTTCGCGCAGATGCTGTTCTACCTGTTCTTTGACAACAAGGTCCTGGGCGGCAGCGATGGCATCTACGTCAACATCCGCCCCGGCAGCGGCCCGGTCGACCTCGAAAACAAGGTCACCCTGTTCTACGTGTGTCTGGTGTCGATGGTGGCGGTCTACGCTTTCTTGCGCCGCCTCTTGTGGAGTTCGTTTGGCCGGGCCTTGGTGGGCATCCGGATCAATGAACACCGCATGAAGGCGGTGGGCTACTCCACCTTTGGCTACAAGCTCAGTGCGTTTACCTTGGCCGGTGCATTGGCCGGCTTAGCGGGCTACTTGTGGGGCGCACTCAACGGCTTTGTGAACCCTGAGTTGATGGGCTTTCACATGAGCGCGCACGCCATCATGATGGTGATCCTGGGCGGCATGGGCAACTTCGCCGGTGCGGCCATCGGTGCCTTTGTTTTTGAAGGCGTGCTGCACTGGGTCAAGGACTTGCCGCAGGTGGGCTCGGTTCGCCTGGGAGACCACTGGCAGTTGTGGATGGGCCTGTTCATCGTGGCGGTGGTGATCTTGGCCCCGCGCGGTGTCTTGGGCCTCGTGGGATCGTTGCTGCAGCGCCTGCGCGCGTCCAAGGAGGGCGGAGCATGAGCACCGGCGAAGTGCTGCTGTCCGCGCGTGGCCTGACCAAGCGCTTTGGTGGCTTGGCGGCCAACCAAGATGTTTCGCTGGACCTGTGGCGGGGACGCATCCATGCGGTGATCGGCCCCAATGGCGCCGGCAAGAGCACCCTGACCAACCTGCTGTCGGGAGACCTGCCGCCCACCAGCGGCACGGTGACCTTGGGTGGGCATGACATCACCGGCCATCCGCCGCACGAGATTTCCAGGCGCGGCCTGGGCCGCAGCTACCAGAAGACCAACATCTTCTTGCCCTTGACGGTTCAGGAGAATGTGCGCCTGGCTTCTCAGTCGCGTCAGCGGCACCGCCCCTGGAATCCTGTGCACTGGGTGGATGCCGCCACGCACCAGGCGCAGGTGCAGGCGCGTTGCGAACGCGCCTTGGCGCTGGCCGGCCTGCTGGACCGGCGCGAGGTGGTGGCTGGCACCTGTTCGCACGGTGAGCAGCGCCAGCTGGAAATCGCCATGACCCTGGCCACCGAACCTCAGGTGCTGCTGTTGGACGAGCCCCTGGCGGGCATGGGCGTGGCCGAAGCCGAGCGCATGGTGGAGTTGCTGCTGCGGCTCAAGGCCGAGCACGCCATCATGCTGGTGGAGCACGACATGGACGCCGTCTTCACCCTGGCCGATCACCTCACGGTGATGGTCAACGGACAGGTGATAGCCAGTGGCACACCGCAGGCCATACGCAACGACGCAGCCGTACAAGCGGCCTACCTGGGCGAGGAGCATTGACATGGGTGCCCACACACCGCTGTCTTCAGGCACGGAGCTGCTCATCGATGCACGTGGGCTGCAAACCTACTACGGCGCCAGCCATATCCTGCGCGGCGTTGATTTTCAGGTGCGCCGCGGCGAGACCATCGGTCTGATGGGCCGCAACGGCATGGGCAAGAGCACCCTTCTCAAGAGCCTCATGGGCCTGGTCAAGCCGCGTGGTGGCGAGGTGCGGATCAAGGGCGCGGCCATGACCGGTGCGGCGCCCTTTCGCGTGGCGCAACAGGGGATCGCGTATGTGCCCGAGGGCCGCGGGATCTTCGGCAACCTCTCCGTGAAGGAGAACCTGATCATGGCCGCGCGCGCGGGCACGCAAGGCCGTCGCGATTGGACCTACGAGCGGGTCTTGGACACCTTCCCTCGGCTCAAGGAGCGTCTGGGCCATGGAGGGCAGCAACTCTCCGGTGGTGAGCAGCAGATGCTCACGATTGGGCGCGCCTTGATGACCAACCCAGACGTCTTGATTCTGGACGAGGCCACTGAAGGCCTGGCCCCGCTGATCGCGCGCGAGATCTGGCGCATCTGTGGCCTCATCCGCGACAGCGGCATCAGCAGCATCATCGTCGACAAGAACTGGCGCCACGTCACGCAAGTCACCGACCGCAACGTCATCCTCGTCAAGGGCGAAGTGGTGTTCGAGGGCAGCAGTGCGACGCTCTTGGCCCAACCCCAGGCGCTCGAACAATTCCTGGGTGTATAGTCCGCCTCCCTTCAATGGATCCCGTCGCTGAGACGGGCCTGGCGGGCGGGGGCAGCTGATGCCCGTGCCACCGTGCATTCACGAAGGGTGCGGTCTGCGCCGCAGGCCTCGGGCAACCGGGGCCAATGGGCTTCGGTGCTCGACAGTTGACACGGCCTAAAAAAACGTGTCACAATCGCAGGCTCTGCTGCAAACGGCGGGGTGCTTAGGTGACAGCTCTTTGGGGCGTGTGGTTTAGGTGCTTGGGTGGTCTTTTGGGGCTGCTTTGTTTGTGGCGATGTTCTTTAAAAATTGACAGCCGATAAGTGTGGGCGTTCAGGTGCTGGCTCTGAGAGGGGCTAAAGCTGCGAGGCAACTTGTGGTGAGGTGCTTGGATGCTCATGAAGTGAAGTTCACTTCAATTCAATGAGCAAAACTATTTGCAGAGATCGAACTGAAGAGTTTGATCCTGGCTCAGATTGAAC
>RFPX01000072.1 GCA_009925955.1 Betaproteobacteria bacterium | reverse complement strand
TTGCCCGCTCTTGCGGCGCTTGCCTGCAGCGCCCAGGAAGGCCAAGCCAGCCAAGGAAAGCGCCAAACTGGCAGGCTCGGGAACCGGCTGCGCCATGACGTTCAGGTCGTAGTGGCCCTTCAAGCCGGGCTGGAAGGTCGACAAGCCGTCACCGACAGCCTGCCCCTTGATCACGATCGAGAACGTGGTGTCATCCACGGGCAAGTCCTCAACGAAGAAGGAGCCGGTGGAAGCCAGTGGTGCACTGAAAGACACCAACTCGGTTCCCATGCCACCGAAGTCGGAGTAGATGGCGAAGGCCTTGGTCGCATCCCACTGAATGTCGACGTAGCGGCCAAGCTTGATCTCAATGGCCGAGCTCGAAACCGTGCCGCCGGCCGGGCTTGTGAAGACAAAGTCGAAGACGTCGGTGAACGGTGCGTTGGAGAACTTGTTGACGGATGTCTCAAACGGGCCGGTGCTCAGATCAACCGGCGCGGCAAAAGCCAGTAGGGGACTGAGCAGCGCGGCCGCGCCAGCGAGCTTGAGTTGTTTGAACAGCGAGCTTGAGGGGCCTCGCGCGGATAGCGTGTGTGTCATGAGTGGCTCCATGTGGTTAAGGTGGTCAACAGCGTTGAGTGCGACGGGCTTTGCTTGCTCAGCAGCCCTGCACGCAGCGCTGAAGTCCACTGTGGCCCGCCAGATCCGCGACGACTTGCCGATTGACAGTAACGGCGGTAACGGCCTGTGTAGAGCCCCACAGGACTTGCGACTGCTCACAGCGGCCTTGGTGCGCCACCCGAACATGGGGTCGTACGGGCCGTCCCCTCCTTCGCTTCGTGTTCTTGGACGACATCCGTACGACAACAAAACGGAGGAATCGTGAATACAACGCTGTTATCAAACCAGGGCATCGCGCGCAGCGCAGTGCCCAAGCTGGGCTTTGCCCGCCGACTCCAGAACCTGCTCCTCAGGCAAGGCTTTATCCGCCCCACACACTTGGCTGCAGCCGCTGCAATCGCACTGGGTGCGCAGGCCGCTCAGGCTGCCGTGGGTGATCAAGCCACTTGGCAATTCAACCTACCGGCCACGGGCAACCCCTCCATCGTGGGGCTGTTTGACCTTGCGGCCACCTTGGTGGGTACCGAAACAGCCTCGGGCGTGAGCTTCGTGCTCACACCCAATCCGCTTTCGTCGGGAATCTCGGATTGGCCGACGCGCACGTTTGTGGAGCGTCTGTCCATGGTGTACGGAGGCCCTACGGCTGGGGGCATTCCCACCCTGGTCAACGCCAATCCATCGCTGACCTTGGACATGAAGGTCAACGACGGGACGCCGCCACAGTTGTCCCTGGATGCGGGCTACAAGACCAGCTACAACGTTCTCAACTTGGACTGGGGCGCGCACCAGTTCTTGGGTAACGAAACGGCGCACTGGGAGCTCAACGGAGCGGGGGTGGACCTGCACGACTTCCTCTACCCCGTGCTGGGCGAGGCCAACAACAAGCCGTCGCCCATCTTCGGCGTCATCTCCTTGACCGCCTATGACTTGGAGACGGGCCGTAAAGCCAACCCCACGCCCTCGAACTGGGTGGCCTTGCAGGTTCCCGAGCCGGGGAGTACGGCGCTGCTCATGGCGGGCTTGAGCGTGCTGGGCTTTGTGGGGCGCCGACGCCGCATCTAGTGGCCTAAGCGAAATCGCCTTTCCATCGGATCCCCACTGTTCTGGGGATTCGTCATTTCGACTCACGAAAGCCCATACATGTTCAAACTTCATCTTGAACCTTGGTGCAGACAGGCCGCCTGTGTGCTGGCCATGGTTTTCGCCGGCTTGTTGGTACAGGGATGTGCCGAAGCCGACAGCTCGGCTGCAGCGGTTGCAGGCGGACAAAACGCCGGGCAAGAAACGCCATCGGCCAAGGCCACCCAGGTGGCCGCGCGTGTCAATTCTGAGGAACTGACGGTGCATCAGCTCAATGAGCGATTGGCCGCGTGGACGGGTGCAGCAGGAATCTCAGGTGCAGAGGATCCCACGGTGGGCCGCAGCCTCAATCGCCTCATCGAGTTGACCCTCTTGCGTCAAGAGGCAGAGGCGCAGGGATTGGCCAGCAAGCCGGAGGTGATGCGCCAGTTGTTGGCTGCGCGTTCAGAAGTGTTGGCGCGCGCCATGGCGCAGCAGCTGGGGGACGAAGGTCCATCGCCGGCACCGCAGGAGGTGCGGCGCTACTTTGACGAGCATCCTGAGGCGTTCTCTCGCCGACAGGTCTTTCTGGTGCAGGAGGTCCGGTCCGCAGCCGAGGGCTCAGCGCTTGACAAGGCGCTGCCGCGCCTAAGTGAGTTTCGAAACGCGCAAGCCTTTGCCCGGGCGCTGGAGCGGGAAGGGGCCCGCGCCGAGGTGGTCCACCTGCAGGTCAGCAGTGACCAATTGCCGCTCAAGCATGTGGCGCGTCTGAAGGGTTTGCCGCCTGAGCAGCCCATCCGGATGGACGAAGGCCCGGTGTTGCGGGTGTGGTGGGTGCAAGCCAGCGTTGATCAGCCCATTGAATGGGAACGGGCGCAGGGCGTGATCGAGCGCCTGTTGAGCAGCCAGATGCGGGCCGAACGTGTGCGCCGTGAGATTGATCGGCTGCGCAACCAAGGCAGCGTGGAGTACGTTGGCGACTTTGCTCGGTGGTCACCGCCGACGGCGTCCAAGACCAGCACATCGGGTGAGTCGGCTCAAGCGAATGGCACCAACGCTCCTGCACGATAGGCGGGATGTTCACACCCTCGCGTCCAAGCTGTATTGGCATGACACCCTTGCGGCGGTTAACGGTACTGACCGTTTGGCTGGCCCTTGGCCTTTGTGCAGTACCCGAGTCGGGTGCTCAAGTGCAGGGTTCACAAGGTTCAGAAGCCTCACATGGCACGCAGGTTGGGCAAGGCCTGCCCAGCGATCAGGGCCAAGCGGTCCGCGCCCTGCTGGCCGATGACCCATCCGACTATGTGCTGGCCCCCGGGGACCTGCTGCGCGTGTTGGTTTACCAGCAGCCCGATCTTTCCATGGAGATTCGGGTTCAGGACAACGGCCAATTGAGCTTTCCCTTGATAGGCCCACTGGACATGAAGGGCCTGACCGTATTTGCGGCTGAGCGGCGCATCGAATGGGGCTTGAAGCAAGGCCAGTTCCTGCGCAACCCACAAGTCTCCATCACGGTCACGCAGGTTCGCGGGAACCTGGTCAGCGTGCTGGGGCACGTTCAAAGGCCAGGCCGCTTTCCCATTGAAAAGCCGGGGCTGCGGCTCACGGAGCTGTTGGCCCAGGCCGGTGGCATCACCGCCATCGGATCCGACGGGCTGGTCTTGATGGGGGTTCGCAAGGGTGTGCCGTTCAAGCGCAAGCTTGAACTCGCCGCGCTGTTCGATTCACAGGACAGCCAAGCGGACCCCGTCGTTGAGCACGGTGACGTGGTCTTTGTGGATCGGGCCCCGGTGGTGTACCTGTACGGCGAGGTTCAGCGCCCCGGCCCGGTTCGCCTGGAGCGTCAGATGACGGTTCTGCAGGCATTGGCCGCCAGTGGTGGCCCCACACCACGCGGCTCCAGCCGCGGTCTGAAGGTCACCCGCCGAGGCCCCTCAGGCGAGTTCAAAACCTGGGTTCCTGAGATGAGCGCAGCGCTTGAAGCAGGCGATGTCCTGCACATTCCGGAGAGCCTTTTCTGATGGACCCCACCTTGATGGAAGGCCGGACATGGGGTGCGCTGATCAAGCGCCGCTGGGCGGTGCTGCTGTCGGTGTGGGCCGTGGTGATGTGCACCAGCGCTGTGGTGACGGCGCTGCTTCCACGACAGTACCTGGCCACGGCTTCTTTGGTCCTGGACATCAAGCCCGACCCGATCGCGGGCTCTTATCCCGGCTTGGTGTCCAACACCTTGGTGACCACACAGGTTGATGTGTTGATGAGTGAGCGCGTGGCTCGCCGGTTGATTCGAAACCTCAAGTTGCTCGACCAGGCTGCACTTATCGAACAGTGGAAGGCGGAGGCGGACCTTCAGCCCATGGATCAGTGGCTGTTGGAGATGCTGAGAAAGCGCGTGGAGATCCGGCCCTCCCGAGAGTCCAATGTGATTCAGGTCTCCTACCGTGCAACGGACGCCAAAGCGGCTGCTGCGCTGGCCAATGGTTTTGTGCAGGCCTACCTCGACACTGCCATCGAACTTCGGGTCGACCCGGCGCGCCAGTTCAGCAGTTTCTTCAATGAGCGCTCCCGCGAGGCTCGCAGCGCGCTGAGTTCTGCGCAAGCCCGGCTCGCCACCTTTGAGGCCCGCCAGGGCCTGCTGGTGACCGATGAGCGGCTGGACGTGGAGAACGCACGATTGGCCGAGTTGTCGAGCCAAGTGGCCGTGGCCATGGGCCAGCGCAGCGACGCGGCCAGCCGACTCCAAGCCGCACAGCAACGACCGCTGCAAGAGCTGCCCGACGTGCTGTCCCACAGCGTCGTGGCTGGGCTACGGGCGGAACACAGCCGAATGGCCGCGCGCTTGGAGGAGCTGGATGCCAAGCTCGGCCCGCAGCATCCCCAGCGGCAGGAAGCGGCCGCAGGCCTGGCCGAGCTGGAGCAGCGGATTGAGGCCGAGTCCAAGCGGGTGGGTGCGGGTATTGAGTCACACCACGTCATCACCCAAAGCCGCTTGGCCTCTTTGCAGGCGCAGCTGGCTGCCCAGCGGGATCGTGTGCTGCAGATGAAGGCGGCACGAAATGAGGCCAGTGTGCTCAGCCGCGAAGTGGAGAACGCGCAGCGTGGATACGACGCCTTGATGGGCCGACAGCAACTCACCCAGCTGGAGAGCCAAACCACGCAGGCACAGGCCAACTGGCTGAGCGCGGCGGCCCCGCCCTCACAGCCCGACTCTCCTCGCCCCGTTCTGAACATGCTCTTGGCGGCTTTCTTCGGAGCGGTGCTGGCCATTGCGGTGGCGTGGGTTGTCGAAAGCCGAGCCCAGCGGGAGGCGGTTTGAGCGTGCGCCCGGATGTTCTGAACCCTTTCCTGGGCAGTGGGAGAGACCGACGGGGATGGCCCTTGCTGGCAGCAGGCCTGCTGTGCCTTGCCGTGCCCACCGTATGGCGCTTGGCGCACTGGGTCTGGCCCTCGGATGATCAGGGGCATGGCGCGCTGGTGTTGGCGGTGTCCATGGTGCTCTTGGCCAAGCGATGGTCTGCTGCGCGCGCGGCAGCAACGGCCTACCGTGCGGTTGAGCCTGCACACCAGGCCATCGTTGACCGTCGGCTGGCTTGGGCCGTCATCGCCGCTTCCCTGATGCTCTACATCCTGGGGCGATCACAGGCCATCTTGATGGCGGAGGTGGGCTCCTTGATTGCCCTGGCTTGCGCCGTGCTGTTGCTGGAGCTTGGCCGCAAGGGATTGCGGGTTCTGGCCTTTCCCTTGGCCTTTGCCTTGTTCATGATTCCTCTGCCTGAGGCCATGGTGGCCGCGTTGACAGCACCCATGAAGTCGGCTGTGTCAACGGTTGCAGCTGGGCTGCTGCAGGGTATGGGGCAGCCGGTGGCGCGCTCCGGGGTGATGCTGACCGCAGGCCCCTACCAACTGCTGGTGGCCGATGCCTGTGCGGGCCTGACAACCCTGTTTACCTTGGAGGCCTTGGGCCTTCTGTACTTGCACCTGCGGGGGTACACCGCCTGGTGGCGAAATGCGCTGATGGCCGTTTTGGTGGTGCCCATTTCGTTCATGGCCAATGTGCTTCGGGTCATGACACTTGTCATGGTGACCTTGACCTGGGGCGATGCTGCTGGCCAAGGCTTCGCGCATGACTTTGCTGGGATCACGCTGTTCATGGCCGCGCTGGCGCTGCTGATTCTGGTGGACACGGGGGTTGAGCTGCTCAGCGCTGCTGGGCAACGTTGGGCACCGGCCGCCCAACGCAGCCGTGCCGTCAAGAAAGCCGTATGAACCGCCGATCGGCCATTCTGATGGGGGCGATGGTGGCCACCGCGGGTGTCAGCGAGTGGGCCACACCCCGGCGCATGATGGCCGCCGAGTCCCCCTTGCCAGAACTCAGCACGCTGCTGCCCTTGCAGTTTGGGTCATGGATCGGAGAAGACGCGTCTCGGTATCAGCTGGTCGCCCCCGATGTCCGGGCGGTGCTTGATCGTCTGTATCAGCAAACGCTGTCGCGCCTGTACCGCCACCCACAGGTGGGAACCATCATGCTGTCGGTCGCCTATGGTGGCGACCAGTCCGATGCCACCAGGGTGCATCGGCCGGAGGTCTGTTATCCGGCGCAGGGGTTTGCGATGGGTCCGCTGCAGCGCGATCGCATGACGGTAGGCCGCCATCCCACGCGCACGGCGTTGCCGGTGAGCCGGGTGACGGCACGGCTGGGCAAGCGCGTTGAGCCCATCACGTACTGGATCACGGTGGGCCGTCGGGTGGCCACGCGGGCCCTCGAGCAAAAGATGATCCAGATCCAGTACGGCTTGACCGGCGTGGTGCCCGATGGCTTGCTCATGCGTGTCTCATGCCTGAATGCCGA
>RFPX01000071.1 GCA_009925955.1 Betaproteobacteria bacterium | reverse complement strand
TTTGCGCGTGCCTTCCAACACGTCCACACTGCCTCAGTCAGCACAGAATGGCTTGGATCCAATTGAAACCCGTTATCCGTGAGGAGCATCCCGTGCGAAAGGACATCTTGGTCCCTGCACGTTCCCTGGCGCTGCTCGCAAGGGCCAAACGCCGGCTACACCGCTGCGCCATGCACCTGGCGCTGCTGTTACCGCTTCTCCTGCCCCTGCCGCTGTTGGCAGCCCAAACGACCGTCGCGGTCGCGTCGAACTTCACCGCACCGATGAAGGTGCTGGCGCAAGCCTTTGAGCGCGACACCGGCCATCCACTCACACTGGCATTTGGTGCCACCGGGCAGTTCTACGCCCAAATCAGAAACGGTGCTCCGTTTGCCGTGCTGCTGTCCGCTGACGATGAAACGCCGCTCAAGCTTGAGCGTGAAGGCTGGGCAGTGGCCGGCACGCGCCTGACCTATGCCACGGGCCGCCTGGCGCTGTGGAGCCGGCAGCCCGGTTTGGTGGATCCCCAAGGCCAGGTGCTGCGCACGGGTCGCTTCGACAAACTGGCCATCGCCAACCCCAAGCTCGCACCCTATGGCACGGCGGCCCTGCAGACCCTGCAGGCGCTGGGCCTGCACGAACGCCTGACGCCCAAGCTGGTGGAGGGCGCCAATGTGACGCAGGCCTACCAGTTTGCTGCCTCGGGCAATGCAGCCCTGGCCTTCGTGGCCGTGGCGCAGGTGTTTGAAAACGGTCAGCTGCGCGAAGGCTCCGCTTGGGTGGTGCCCGATACCCTGCACGAACCCTTGGCGCAAGACGCGGTGCTGTTGAAGGTGGGGCAGAACAACCCGGCAGCGGCCGCCTTGCTGCAGTACCTGCGCACAGAAAAAGCGCAGGCCATCATCCGCAGCTACGGCTATGGGGTGCAGCCGCCCCCTCATACACGATGAACGCGGCGCTGACCCCGCAGGCATTGCAGGCCATTTCGCTGACGCTGCAGCTGGCTGCACTCACCTCGGCACTGTTGCTGGTGCTGGCCACCCCGCTGGCCTGGTGGCTGTCGCAAACCCGGTCTGGCTGGCGCCCCTGGGTCAATGCGCTGGTGACGCTGCCCTTGGTGCTGCCGCCCACGGTGCTGGGCTTCTACCTCTTGGTGTTGCTGGGCCCACAGGGCTGGGTGGGCCAGGTCACGCAGGCGCTGGGCCTGGGTGTGCTGTCCTTCTCCTTCACGGGGCTGCTGATCGGCTCCATCGTGTTCTCGCTGCCCTTTGCGGTGCAGCCCATTCAGTTTGCGTTTGAAGCCATGGGGCAACGGCCCATGGAAGTGGCCGCCACGCTGCGGGCCCACCCGGTCGATGCCTTCTTCTCGGTGGCGCTGCCCATGGCCAAGCCCGGTTTACTCACGGCCACGGTACTCACGTTTGCGCACACGGTGGGCGAGTTTGGTGTGGTGCTGATGATTGGCGGCAACATTCCGGGTCAAACGGGCGTGGTGTCCACACAAATCTACGGACACGTCGAAGCCATGGAGTACACGCAGGCCCATGTCTTGGCCGCGGGCATGGTGCTGTTCTCCTTTGCCGTGCTGGTGGCCTTGGCCCGGCTGCAGCGGCCGCGCGATCGGGTGCTGCCATGAACACCGTGGCCCCGCACGAGCTGAACCTGCAGCTGCACCTGCAGCGCCCCACCTTTGCGCTGGAGGTGAACCTGAACCTGCCGGCCAACGGCATCACCGTTCTGTTCGGGCCTTCGGGCTCAGGCAAAACCAGCCTGCTGCGTTGCGTGGCCGGACTGGAGCAGGCCACAGGGCGCGTGAGCTGCGGCGGCGAAGTGTGGCAAGACAGCGCGCAGCAGCGGTTCACGCCGACCTGGCAGCGCGCCTTGGGCTATAGAGGCCAGCCTCTTCGAACACCTGGATGTTCGGCAGAACCTGCACTACGGCCTGCGCCGTGCGGGCAACCGCAGCCAAGGCGATGTGCTGGGCGCGGCGCTGCAGCTCTTGGGGATTGAGCACCTCTTGGGACGCGCCGTGGGCAGCCTTTCAGGTGGTGAGCGTCAACGTGTGGCCATCGCCCGCGCCCTGGCCACGCAGCCCAAGCTGCTGCTGTTGGACGAACCACTGGCTTCGCTGGATGTGGCCCGGCGCAGGGAAGTCTTGCCCTGGCTGGAGCGGCTGCGCGCCGAGCTCAAGATTCCCATGTTGTATGTGACGCACTCGGTAGACGAGCTGGCCCGGCTGGCCGACCACCTGGTGATGTTGGAGGCGGGCCAGGTGCGCGCCTGCGGGCCGATTGCCCAGGCCCTGGTGTCCCAGGCGGTGGCCCAAGCCATCGGCGAAGAGGCCGGCATGTTGAGCACCGGCGTGGTGCTGGAGCGCAGCGCACTCGACCACATGGCCCAGGTGGACTTGGGTGGCGGCGCCCGCCTCTGGGTGCGCGACCAAGGCCTGGCGGTGGGACAAACCGTGCGCGTGCGCATCCTGGCGCGAGACGTCAGCTTCACCCTCAGCGAACACGCCGACACCACCATTCAAAACCGTCTGCCCGGGGTGCTGGAGTCCATTGAGGCCGACGCCCACCCCTCCCAGGCCCTGGTACGGGCGCGCTGCGGGCAGGCGCTGATCCTGGGGCGCGTGACGCACCGCGCCGTGCAGCAACTGGGGTTGGCCCCAGGCGTGGCCTTGTGGTGCCAGGTTAAATCGGCGGCATTAATTCTGTAGGCGTGAAGCGGGTCGATACTTATACTTAAGTATTAGCTCAACCCGCCACCCCCTCCCCGCCCCAGCACAACCCCACTCCCTTTTTGGCAGTGGCCCAGGCGGGAGCGCAACGCCCAGAAAGGTCAACCGTGGACATTCGAACCGTTGGAAGTCTCCAGCAGTTGCACAACATCACGCGCGAGGCGCGTGCGCAAGGCAAGGACGTGGTGTACCTGGGAGACCACCAAGTGCGTGTGGTGGAGCGCAACGCGGTGTCTCGCGCACTGATCGGTCTGGTCAACCAAGACCAGCGCGAGGCCGCGCGGCTGGATGCCTTTGCCACCCAACTGCGGGAAGCGGCGGTGGCCGCAGGACACCTCGACTCGCGCTCGATCGCGGAGCGGCGCGCGGCGCTGATTGGCAAGACCATTGCGCCCGAGGTGGCCTCGCACCTGATCGGTGAGCCGGTTCGCGCCCATGGCCATACCGAAGCCTGGCAGGCCCGCATCGACATCGACCACAAGGGCGTGGTGCAGGGCTTGCCCGAAGACCTCCGGGAGTTTGAACTGCAGGAGTTGGAGCTGGCCGTCACCCAAGGCCTCGATACGAAGAACGCCGCGGGTGAGCGCGGCGCAGCCCGCACCGAAAGCGAATCGGTGCTGGACATGTTGGGCACCCTGCGAGAAGCCCAGCGAAACACCACAGACCCGGCTGCCGTGCAGGCCGCGGCCGACAGCGAGGCCGAGCTCACCCAGTTGTGGCTGTCTGGCACGATGGACGGCTACAGCGCGGCCAGGGCCCTGATGAGCTGCGCGGCCCGTCTGGAGCCGCACTTCCGCGTGAACGGCGATGACGAAAACCCGTCGCCCATCGTCATCAAGGCCGGGGCACTGGCCCATGAGTGTTTGCGCGACAAGACCATCTACCAACGCCACGACAACACCTTCGGACGCCTGTTCGAGTCGGGCCTGGCCAAAGCGCTGGTGGACCGCCCTTCGCCGCAGATGCTGCAGGCGGCCGACCGTATCAACGCCTTCATTCGCAGCAATATCACGCAAGTCTCGCCCTCATCGCTGGAGCGAATCAAGACCAGCCTGGGTGAGCAGGCCAACGACCCTCAAGCGGTGCAGGCGGCCGTAGACGCCAAGGTCCAACAACGCATCCAGGACCTGGCCAACGATTTGAAGAAGGATCCGCGGCCCTGGCACGCGGAGGTTCCGGAGGTGGCTGATTTCATCGCTGAACCCACCGCCGCGAAGCTGGAAGCCTTGCTGGGCAGTACGAGTGACGGCTGGAAGATGATCAAGACCTACTGGGTGGCCGGCAAGTACTCGGCCAGCATCAGCGGCGCGTGGATGGTGGGTGCCAATGAAAACTACCACCACTTCATCAAGGCCAACCGTTCCAGTCAGGCCACACCACTGGCCGCGGGCGGCGTCAATCAGGTGCCGGCGGTGGCCGTGCGGGCCTCCGCTGCCCTGACAGCGCTGATCGACTCACGCTCAAAGTACATGTCCGAACAGGGCTTGGCGGATGATTCCGCCCTGGGCACACGGCTGCGGATGCTGCGCGAGGCCAACACCCACATCCGCGAACACTCGGGCATCTTCAGTCGCGATGCGGCCGCAACGGTGAACCGCGACCTGTTGCTGGAAGACTTCAAGCGCGCCCTGGTGCTGGTGCGCGACGTGGACGCCGCGGCTGAAGATGTCTTGAACGACGCGATTCAGGAAATGCAGGCAGGCGCCGGTGAAGACGGCTACACCTTGGAGATGGTCTCGGACGCTGGGCCAGCCGGCAGCAAGGTGATTCAAGACCCTGACGCCAAGGACGCGCAGCGCAATGTGTGGGGCACCGGACTGCCGCACCAACCGCGCCCGGATGTGCCGTCGAACTGGGCGCCCGCATCCAGCGTGAGCGCGCGAACCGGCGTCAACCCCAATGCCGCGACCACATTCGAAAGCAATGCGCTCAGCCGCAACCAGAACACGGTCAACGGCATCTCAGGCACCACCAACATGCTCACCTTCATGCTGCTGCACATGGAACGAGAGGGACTGTTGGGCACGGGCGATACGGCCATTCGGCACGGTGATGCATTGGCCGGTAACCTGGCCTTCATCGTGATGGATGGCGGGCACTCGATTCCCGAGGCGATGGCCACCTACGCGTCCATCATGGCCGACACGCGTGTGGTGCGTGACGGCGTGGTATCGGGCGCTGAGCGCCGCCGCGTGGAGCAGGAGCGCGCGCCCATCCTGGCCGCACGCCAAGCGGCTCTGGACAGCCACGTCACCGACTACAGCCGGATGCACAAAGACTTTGGCTCGGCACCCACGCAAGCGGCCGTGGACCAGGCGGTGCGCAGCAGCTTCGAGTCCACACGCCAGCGCTTTGATGGCTTGGCGGCGGAGCGCAACCCGACCTGAGCCGCGCTGAGGACGCCGCTCAAACCTGACCCCGAAGGCCGTGCGGGGCGGCGCGCGCTGCTGAGCCTGGGCGAACCCACGCCCGAGCACAGGACAAGTCTGCCCGAGCTTGAATATTTTCTGTTTTTCCAATATGATGGAAATATGGATGAAAAAGCCGTTGTGAGCGCACTCACTGCCCTGGCCCAGCCTGTGCGGCTCAGGGTGTTTCGAGCACTCGTGGTAACCGGCCAAGCGGGGCTCACTCCTGGCGCCATGGCCGAGGGTTTGGGCATCCCCCCCAATACCCTGTCCTTTCACCTCAAAGAACTGGCGAACGCCGGGTTGGTGACTCAAGAGCGCGCCAGCCGAAACATCATCTACCGCGCCGCCTACGACCAGATGAACGCGCTGCTGGGCTATCTGACCGAAAACTGCTGCGCCGGTGCCACTTGCGCGGTAGAAGCTGACGCCCCTTGCGCGTGCTAAACGGAAAGGACCTGCCATGAAACGATTCCACGTTCACGCCCATGTTGAAGACTTGGGGAAGAGCATCGCCTTCTACTCCGCCATGTTCGGCACCAGCCCCACTCGCGTGGAGTCCGATTACGCGAAGTGGATGCTCGATGACCCGAAGATCAACTTCGCCATTTCCACAAGAGGCAGCAAGCCCGGAATTGATCACCTCGGCATTCAGACAGAGACCGAAGAGGAACTCAAGGAACTGAAAGCACGGGCTGAACAAGCGGAATTGGCGCTGCTTGACGAGGGACAGACCACGTGCTGCTATTCGCGCAGCGACAAATACTGGGTCTCGGATCCGCAGGGCATTGCCTGGGAGAACTTCCACACGCTGCACACCATTCCGGTCTTCAGCGAGAAGCCCTCTGTCGAGGCTCCGCAGGCGTCAGCGTGCTGCGCACCAGGGACCAGGCCCCAAAAGCCCGTGCCCATTTCCGTCAAGGCTTCCTCATCCTGCTGCTGAGGCTCCCGTGGGCGACAAAGTCTTCAACGTCCTGTTCATCTGCACCGGCAACTCCGCCCGGTCCATATTGGGCGAAGCACTGCTAAACGACTTGGGTCGCGGGCGCTTCCGCGCCTTTTCCGCAGGCAGCCATCCTCAAGGGTTCGTTCACGAGCTGGCCATCCGGGAACTCCAAAGCCGTGGGATTTCAACACTGGGGCTTCGCAGCAAGGGATGGGAGGAGTTTGCCGGGCCGGGCGCAACAGCCATGGACTTCATCTTCACGGTTTGTGATCACGCTGCCGGTGAGACTTGCCCCGTTTGGCCTGGCCAACCGATGACGGCGCATTGGGGCACACCGGATCCCGCGGCTGCCGGGGGTACAGAAGAGGAAAAAGCCCAGGCCTTTCTCGATGCAGCCATCACCCTGAAGCGTCGACTGGATCTGTTCTTGTCTCTTCCCATCGACAGCCTGGACAGCATGTCCCTGCGCAAGCAGGTCTCCGATATTGGCAAGCGCTGAAATGACACGACACATCCTCGTACTGTGCACGCACAACTCGGCAC
>RFPX01000008.1 GCA_009925955.1 Betaproteobacteria bacterium | reverse complement strand
ACCTGCCGCCCATTGGCCAATTGGGCTGCCGTGCCGTCCTTGAACACCGTGCTGCTGTCCCAGGTCACGGTGAGGCCCCGCAACACAAACCGCAGGCCAGTGGTGTTCAGCTCACTGACAGCGCCGTGGATTTCAAAAGCGCTGCTGGAGGGGCTGCCGCCTGATCCGCCACTGTTTGAACCATTGCCGCTCTTGTCATCCATCTCGAGTGTCTTGATCTCCACCTTGGTGGCGGTGATCACGCCGGCGCTGACGTTGCCTTCCACTTCGACGCGCGCGCCAAGCTTCAGATCGGCTGCCGTCCCTTCGAACTTCGTTGTCGACGTGGTGACCACCGCAATCCCATTGACACTGAACGAAGCCGAGGATGTGTAGGCCGTGACAAAACCCTCCACCTCCGCAGTGCTGACATTGCTGTCCAGTGCACTGCTGCGCGCCTGAACCGACAAGGCCGTCACCACGTTGGGCGTGCTCGTGGCACGGGCCACGACGCGCACCTCGCTTCCATTGGCCAAACCCGCAGCCAAGGGACTGTTGAGCATGACCGTGACAGGGCCCAGCGTGAACTGCAAGCGGTCCGCGCCAAGGCCGCTGATGGCGCCACTCAGGCGCAGCGCGGCCGAAGATGCGCCCGCCGATGAAGCGGCGTCCTTGCGCTCAATGCGGGTGGCCACCAAACGGCCTTGCGCATCGGGCTGTGCATACACCTCCACCACCTGCCCAGCCAGGATGGCCGACAGGCCGGCAACCCCCTCGTACACGGTCGTGGTGGTCACCAGGACGGTTTGACCAAACACCACGATGGAGCCTGCGCCCACGTTCACGGACGTGACCGGGCCGGTGAGCGAACGGCTTAAGCGCACCTCCGTGGCATTCGCGCGAGGCACCCCCAGTGGGTCGACCGTGGGACCACTGGCGCGAATTTCCACCGTCATGCCAAGCTTGAGATCGTCGCTGCGGCGCTCAAGACCATCCTCATCAAACACCTTGGCCTTGCTGTCGTCGTAACGCACACCGTTGACGATGATGGAGCCAAAGCCCGTGATCGCTCCCAAGGCATAGGCTCCCGCACCCGCCGTGGCGGCTGGGTTGCCGCTGCTGCCAGCCGGGGAACTGAAATCGGAAGCCGAGCCCCCACCGCCGCATGCGCTGACCAGCGCCAAAACCATTGAGGAAACGGCTGTCAAACCTGCCAGGTTCTTGACTGTCTTCATGTGCTTGCTCCCAGAGTTGTGGTGTTGCTTCACCAGCCTGCGGGCACGGCCAAAGCCGAGCACGCATGCAAGCAGTATGAACACGCTGATTGAGGAACAAAAAATGCAATTCGCACTTTTGTGAAATAAGTCGCGTGGTTTCACAATCGTGAACATGCGCCGCCGCTGGATCGCCCACCTGGACATGGACGCCTTCTACGCGTCGGTGGAATTGCTGCGCTATCCGGAACTGCGGGGCATGCCGGTGGTCATCGGCGGCAGCAGGCGGCATGCCCCGGTACGTGATGCACAGGGCCACTGGCGCTTTGCCACGCTGCAGGGCTACCAAGGCCGCGGCGTGGCCACCACCGCCACCTATGAAGCCCGGGCCCTGGGCCTGCACTCGGGCATGGCCCTGGCCCGCGCAGCCGAACGTGCCCCACACACGGTGCTGCTGCCCGTGGACTTCGAAGAGTACCGCCGCTGCTCGCGCCTGTTCAAGGCCGCCGTGGCCGAGGTTGCACCGGTGATTGAGGACCGCGGCATCGATGAGATCTACATCGACCTCACCGAGGTGCCGGGCGCACAAGATGTGGTGGGCCATGACCCCTGCGGGGGTGTGCGGGCCGTGGGGCAGGCGATCCGCAACTCGGTGCGCCAAGCCACGGGCCTGAGTTGCTCCATGGGCATCACACCCAACAAACTGTTGAGCAAGATCGCCTCGGAACTCGACAAGCCCGATGGCCTGACCATCCTCACCTTGGAGGACCTGCCGCAGCGCATCTGGCCCTTGCCTGTGGCGCGGGTGAACGGCATCGGCCCCAAGGCGCAGCAGGCGCTGGCGGCCATGGGCCTGCACACCATCGGAGACCTGGCAGCAGCCGACCGCAGCACACTGATCGAGCGCTTTGGCAAAAGCCAGGGCCAGTGGCTGCACGAAGCGGCCCAAGGCCATGACGACCGCGCGGTGGTGACCCACAGCGAGCCCGTGTCCATGAGCCGTGAAACCACCTTCGAGCGCGATCTGCATGTCAAGCAAGACCGCCAAGCCCTGGCCGCCGCACTGGACGGCTTGGCCCAACGCCTGGCCACCGACCTGCAGCGCAAAGGCTATGTGGCGCGCACCGTGGGCATCAAGCTCAAGTTCGAGGATTTCCGAAGCCTTACCCGCGAGCTCACCCTGCCCCACCCGGTGCAGGAAGCCGCAGCGCTGCGGGAAGCCTGTGGCCAGTGCCTCAAGCGGGTGACCTTTGATCGCCGTATACGGCTCTTGGGTGTTCGTGCAGGTGGCCTGAGCAGGGGCTAGGATGCAGGCTTGCCCCCTGGAGTGCCCCAATGCCCGTGATCACCAACATCGAAGACCTGCGCGTGCTGGCCCAAAAGCGCGTGCCCAAGATGTTCTACGACTATGCCGATTCCGGCTCGTGGACCGAGGGCACTTACCGGGCCAATGAAAGCGAATTCGCCAAGATCAAGCTGCGCCAGCGGGTGGCGGTGAACATGGAAAACCGCAGCACCGCTGTGGAACTGGTGGGCCAAGCCGCCAAGATGCCCGTGGCCATTGCACCGGTGGGCCTGACGGGCATGCAGCATGCCGATGGCGAGATCCACGCCGCACGGGCCGCTGAAAAGTTTGGCATTCCCTTTGCGCTGTCCACGATGAGCATCTGCTCCATTGAGGACGTGGCCGAGCACACCTCCGCGCCCTTCTGGTTTCAGCTGTACATGATGCGCGACCGCGAGGCCATGGCCCGCATGATCGACCGCTGCAAGGCTGCGCGCTGTTCGGCGCTCATCCTCACACTGGACCTGCAGGTGATTGGGCAGCGGCACAAAGACCTCAAGAACGGCCTGTCCGCACCGCCCCGCCCCACCCTGGCCAACCTCCTGAACCTGGCCACCAAGCCCCGTTGGTGCCTGGGCATGCTGGGCACCGAGCGGCGCACCTTCCGCAACCTGGTGGGGCATGTGAAGGGCGTGAGCGACATGAAGTCGCTGTCGGCCTGGACGAACGAACAGTTCGACCCTCGGCTGAACTGGGACGATGTGGCCTGGGTGAAGGAGCGCTGGGGCGGCAAGCTCATCCTCAAGGGCATCATGGAAGTGGAAGACGCCGAGCTGGCCGTGAAGGCCGGCGCGGACGCCATCGTGGTGAGCAACCACGGTGGGCGCCAACTCGATGGCGCGCCGGCCAGCATCGAGGCCCTGCCGGCCATCGTGCAGGCCGTGGGTTCGCGCACCGAGGTGTGGATGGATGGTGGCATCCGCAGCGGGCAGGATGTGCTCAAGGCCTGGGCCCTGGGCGCGCGCGGCACCATGATCGGCCGCGCCATGGTCTACGGCCTGGGCGCCATGGGGGAGGCAGGCGTGAGCAAGGCGCTGCAGATCCTGCACAAGGAACTGGATGTGACCATGGCCTTTTGCGGCCACACGCAGCTGCGCCAGGTCGACCGCTCCATCTTGGTGGCCGGCACCTACCCTATGCCCCCACAGGGCTGAAGTTGCGGTGGCACTGGGCGGTTGCGGCCGCCCGGGCGGGGCGCCCTGCCGATGGAAGGGCTCAGGTCTTGGGCAGCGTCACCCCATGCTGCCCCTGGTACTTGCCACCACGGTCTTTGTACGAGGTTTCGCAGACCTCGTCGCTTTCAAAGAACAGCACCTGCGCACAGCCCTCGCCGGCGTAGATCTTGGCCGGCAGGGGCGTGGTGTTGCTGAACTCCAGCGTCACATAGCCCTCCCATTCGGGCTCGAAAGGCGTGACGTTGACGATGATGCCGCAGCGCGCATAGGTGCTCTTGCCCAGACAGATCGTCAGCACGTTGCGCGGAATGCGGAAGTACTCGACGGTGCGCGCCAGGGCAAAGCTGTTGGGCGGGATGATGCACACATCGGCCTGGATGTCCACAAAGCTCTTCTCATCGAAGTTCTTCGGATCGACCACGGTGCTGTGGATGTTGGTGAAGACCTTGAACTCCGACGCACAACGGATGTCGTAGCCGTAGCTGCTGGTGCCGTAGCTCACGATCTTGTGACCGTCGGCGGCAAAGCGGACCTGTCCGGGCTCGAACGGTTCGATCATGCCGTGCTGCTCGGCCATTCGGCGGATCCATCGGTCGCTCTTGATGCTCATGGGGGTTCCTGGGCTGGGTGGGCGCTGATGCGGTAGGCGCCCTGGCCCCGCATTCTAGGGAAGCTCCGGGGTTGGCTGCGGTCCGTTCGGGCTTAGCATCGCGCTGCGTGGTCACCCTCATTGAAGGGTTGGCCCTTGGAGGACCCCATGCGCGACACCACGTCACTGCTTGTCCAGTACGCCCGTTATCACCGGGACCCGCGCAACATCGCCACCCACCTGGTGGGCATCCCACTGATCGTGGTGGGCGTCGGCGTGTTGCTGTCCCATCCCACCATACCGCTGGACCCGGGCTCACCCTGGGTGCTCTCACCGGCCTGGGCCCTGTGGGCGGCGGCCTCCCTGTGGTACGTCACCCGGGGCCATCCACTGATCAGCACGGCTGTGATTGCCGCCAATGGCTTGGCCATGGCACTGGCGCACTGGGTGTCCCTGCAGGCCGGGGGCGACTGGTTGGCCTGGGGCATCGGCCTGTTCGTGGCCGGCTGGGTGATCCAGTTCATCGGCCACTACTACGAAGGCCGCAAGCCGGCCTTCATGGACGACCTCAGGGGCCTGTTGGTGGGCCCCATGTTCGTCTGCGCCGAGGTCCTGTTCGCCCTGCGCCTGTGCCGGGGCCTGCGCGACACGATCGAGGCCGAAGCCGGGCCCGTGCGCTTGCGCGACCTTCACGCCGGCGCGCTGCGCTGAGCGCTCAGGCCACGATGCCCTTGTCGCGCAACTGGGCGATCTGCTGATCGCTCAAGCCCATCTCGCGCAGCACCGCATCGGTGTCTTCTCCCAAGCGCGGTGCGGCTTGGCGCACCGTTCCCGGCGTGGCTGAAAGCTTGGGCACCACGCCGGGCACCTCCACGTCATAGCCCTCTCGCGTGCGCTGCTGCAGGATCATGTCGCGGGCCCGGAAGTGTGGGTCGGCGGCAATGTCGGCCACGGTGTAGACCTTGCCTGCAGGCACGCGCGCATCGCCCAGTGCCTGAAGCACCTGATCCACCGTGCGCTGCACGGTCCAGGCCTCGATGGCGGCGTCCAACTCGGCCACCCGCTCTACCCGGCCGGTGTTGCCCGCCAAACCTGGGTCGGCGGCCAGGTCCGGCCGGCCGATCACCGCCATCAGCCGCTTGAAGATGCTGTCACCATTGCCGGCCACCAGCACATAGCCATCCTGGCAGCGGTAGGCGTTGGACGGTGCAATGCCCGGCAGGGCCGACCCAGCGGCTTCGCGCACCACACCGAAGGCGCTGTATTCGGGCAGCAGGCTTTCCATGACGTTGAACACCGCCTCGTGCAGGGCCACATCGATCACCTGCCCTTGCCCACCACGCTGGTCACGGTGGTACAGGGCCATCATCACGCCAATGGTGGCGTGCAGCGCGGCCAAGGTGTCGCCGATGGACACGCCCACCCGCACTGGCACCCGGCCGGGCTCACCGGTCAGGTGCCGCAAGCCCCCCATGGCCTCACCGATCGCACCAAAGCCCGGCAGGTCACGGTAAGGCCCGGTTTGGCCATAGCCTGAAATGCGCACCATCACCAAGCGCGGGTTGAGGGCCAGCAGGGTGTCGGGCGACAGGCCCCAGGCTTCCAGCGTGCCAGGGCGGAAGTTTTCGATCAGGACATCGGCCTGCGCGATCAGGTCGCGCGCCAGTTGCTGGCCTTCGGGCTGCCGCAGGTCCAGGGCCACCGAGCGCTTGTTGCGGCTTTGCACCTGCCACCACACCGACGTGCCATCCTTGATCAGGCGCCACTGCCGCAGCGGGTCACCCGAGCCCGGGGGCTCGATCTTCACCACATCGGCGCCAAACTCGGCCAGGGTCTTGCCGCAAAAGGGGCCCGCAATGAGTTGTCCCATTTCCACCACCCGCACGCCTTGCAGCGCGCCGGGGCTGAGACAGGCGGGTGTGGTGGCGGGCATGGCCTATCCCTCTTGTGGTGAAGCGGACACCACGCGCACCGACGGGCGCATGGGCTCGGGCTCTGAGTCAAAGCGGTCAAAGCCGCAGTAGCACAGGAAGTGGCGGTTGGAGGCGCGGCCAAACAAGGTCATGCCCAGCCGAGTGGCCAAGTCGTGTCCCATTTGCGTAACGCCGTTGCGCGAGACGATCATCGGCACGCCCATGTGCGCGGCCTTCATCACCATCTCACTGGTCAGGCGCCCGGTGGTGTAGAACAGCTTGTCGTGGCCGCGCACACCCTGCATGGCCATCCAGCCGGCAATCGCGTCGATTGCGTTGTGACGGCCCACATCTTCCACGAACATCAGCAGCTCCGCACCTTGGAAGAGCGCGCAGCCGTGCACGCTGCCGGCGCGCCGGTGCACGCTGTCCTGCTGGCGCATGACCTCCAGCACCGCGTTCAAGGTGCTTTGCCGAATGCGGGCATCTGCAGCATCGGGAAGGCGAACCGCATCCAAACCCGCCATCACGTCGCCAAACACAGTGCCCTGGCCGCAGCCGGTGGTGACCACACGTTTGGCGGTGCGGGCTTCCAGGTGCTCAATGCCCAAGTGGGTCTTGACCGCAGCGGCCGAGACATCCCAGTCCACGGTGATGGAGGCGACCTCGGCGGGTGAGCCCACCAGGCGCTGGTTGATCAGGTAGCCCAGGACCAGCAGTTCCGGTGCCGCGCCCAGCGTCATCAAGGTCACCAGTTCGCGCTTGTCGACGAAGACCGTCAAAGGGCGCTCGATGGGAATGGCAATCGTGCGGCGCTGCCCGTACTCGTCCAGGATCTCGATGTCGCGCGTCAGCGCGCCGCCGGCACGGGTCATGTGCGGCAAGCCGCTGGGGGGTTCGGTGGCCACGCGTGTCGGGCTGACAAGGGAGGCTTCAGGCTGCGGGCCAAGCATGCTCGGATTCTCGCCCAGTCGGAATCGCCCTTGCAGGGCGGGGGTTCGGGGCTTGTTCAGGCCCGGCGCGCGCCGGCGCATCAAACGTGTAGCATCCTGCGCTTCGTGGTGGGCTTGGCACTGGAAAACGGTGGCGGCCCACGAACACCGCCCCCGCATTCGGAGACCCGCGCATGATCGTCGGCACCGCCGGCCACATCGACCACGGCAAGACCTCCCTGGTCAAGGCCTTGACCGGCATCGATGCCGACCGCCTCAAAGAGGAGAAGGAACGCGGCATCACCGTGGACCTGGGCTTTGCCTACCAGGCGCAGGCCGATGGGCAGGTGCTGGGCTTCGTGGACGTGCCGGGACATGAAAAACTGGTGCGCAACATGCTGGCCGGCGCCACGGGCATGGACCACGTGATGCTGGTGGTGGCCGCCGATGACGGGCCCATGCCCCAGACCCGCGAGCACTTGGCCATCCTGGACCTCCTGGGCCTGCAGCGCGGCGTGGTGGCCGTGAGCAAGTGCGACCTGGTGGATGCGCCGCGGCTGCAGCAGGTGCAGCAAGAGATTGCAGGCCTGCTGCGCGGCACCGGCCTGGAGCGGGCTCCGGTGCTGCCGGTGTCCAGCGTGACCGGCGCGGGACTCGATGCCCTCAGGGCCCATCTGGACCAGGCTCGGCAGGCCGGCACGCCGCAGGCCTTGGAAGGACACTTCCGCCTGTCGGTGGACCGCAGCTTCACCCTGGCAGGCATCGGCACCGTGGTCACCGGCACGGCCGTGAGCGGCCGGGTTCGGGTGGGCGACCGGCTGCGCCTGAGCCCATCGGGCCTGGAGGTGCGCGTGCGGGGGCTGCATGCGCAGAACCAGGCGGCCGAGGAAGGCCTGGCCGGCCAGCGCCTGGCCCTGAACCTGGTGGGCGCCGAAAAGCAGCAGGTCCAGCGTGGCCACTGGCTGGTACACGAGGCGCTGCACGCACCCACCCAGCGCCTGGCTGCACGGCTGCGCCTGTTGCCTTCGGAAGCCAAGGCCCTGGCGCACTGGACCCCGGTGCACCTGCACCTGGGTGCCGAAGACGTGAACGCGCGCGTGGCGCTGCTGGAGGGCAGCAGCCTGCAGCCCGGTGGCCACGCCCTGGTGCAGTTCGACCTGGACCGGCCCATTGGCGCCCTGCGTGGGGACCGCTTCATCATCCGGGACCAGTCCGCCCAACGCACCCTGGGCGGCGGGCAGGTGGTCGACCCTTTTGCGCCCCCCAGCCGGCGCCACCGCAGCCAGCTGGTCGAGGCCCTCAAGGCGATGGAGGCCCCCACGGCTGAGCAGGCGCTGTCGGCCTTGCTGGCGCTGGAGTCCCCTTATGGCATCGAGCGGCGCAACTTTGCTCAGGCCTGGAACCTGGTGCCCGCGGCGCTGCAGGCCGCTGAAGATGCCAGCGCGCAGCGCACACCCTGGACCACCATTGGCGAAGGGGATGCGGCGCTGTGGTTCACGCAGGCGCAGATCCAGCGCTACCAGGCGCGCATCACCGAGGCCTTGGGCGCCCACCACAGGCGCAACCCCGACAGCCCGGGCCTGAGCCAGGAACAACTCGTGCGCCAGGTGCGTGACAAGCCGACCGCAGCGGTGTTTGCGCAACTGCTGGCGGGCCTGGTGCGCGACGGCACCCTGCGGCGCCATGGGGCGGCCTTGGCCCTGGCCGGTCACGAGGCCACCCTGCAGGGCACGGAAAAGCTGATCTGGGAACGCCTGAAGCCTTGGCTCGATGAAGGCGGGTTCCTGCCCCCACGGTTGAGCGACTTGCTCGAACGCGACCGCAGCCTGCGCAAGGATCAGGTGCTGCGCACGCTGCAGCGCCTGCAGCGCATGGGCAAGGTGCACCCCGTGGGCGCGGAGTACTGGTTCCAGACCGAACAGATGCTGGCCCTGAGCCTGCGCGCCAAGGCCTTGGCCGACGCCGACCCCAACCAGCGATTGAACGTGCGCGACCTGAGGGAATCGGTGGGGGTCAGCCGCCACCTGTCGGTGCCTTTGGTAGAGTACTTTGATGAAATCGGTTTGACCGAGCGGGATGCGGTGGGGCGGCACTTCAAGCGCGACCCCCGCAAGATGTTCGGCGGCTGATGCGATTGCCGCAGGAGGCGGATCGTCCCCCGGTGGGGCGTCCGGTCTGCAAAACCGGGTGGGGCCGCTCAGCGGTCCCAGGTGGGTTCGACTCCCACCCACCTCCGCCAACTTGAGTGCGAGCATGAACAATTCACCGGTGGCGGCACACCGCCCACCCGCCATGGACCGCTTGCTGGACCGCCCAGCCATGCGCGCCCTGCAGGCCACCCATGGCCGCCACAGTGCACTGGGGGCCGCTCGCGCGGCCCTTGAGACCTGGCGCGCCAGCGGCCTGCCCTTTGATGTGGCGGCCTTCGAAGCCGCTGTGGACAGCAGCCTTCAGGCCCAGGCCCAACCCGCACTGCGGCCGGTGTTCAACCTCACCGGCACCGTGCTGCACACCAACCTGGGCCGCGCGGTGATGGCCCCCGAAGCCATCGAAGCGGTGATGTCGGTGATGCAGGGCTTCAGCAACCTGGAGTTCGACCTGGGCCGTGGCGCACGCGGCGACCGCGATGACCACATCGAAGGCCTGCTGCGCGAATTCACGGGGGCCGAAGCCGCCACCGCCGTCAACAACAACGCTGCGGCCGTGATGCTGGTGCTCAGCGCACTGGCCGAAAAGAAGGAAGTGCCCGTTTCGCGTGGGGAGCTCGTGGAGATCGGCGGCGCCTTCCGCATCCCCGACATCATGCGCCGCGCCGGCTGTAAGTTGGTGGAGGTGGGCACCACCAACCGCACCCACCTGCGTGACTTTGAAGAGGCCTTCGGCCCCAAGACGGGCCTGGTGATGAAGGTGCACACCAGCAACTACCAGGTGCAGGGCTTTACCGCTGCGGTGCCGCCGGCGGAACTGGCGGCCTTGTGTCACCGCCACGGGATCCCCTTCGCAGAAGACTTGGGGGCCGGCACCCTGGTGGACCTGAGCCAGTGGGGCCTGCCGCACGAGCCCACGCCGGCTGAATCCATCACCAATGGTGTGGATGTGGTCACGTTCAGTGGGGACAAGCTCCTGGGCGGGCCTCAGGCGGGCTTGATCGTGGGGCGCAAGGACCTGATCGCGCGCATCAAGAAGTGCCCGCTCAAGCGCTCGCTGCGCTTGGACAAGATGACGATTGCGGCACTCGAAGCCACCCTGCGCCTGTACCGCGACCCCGACCGTTTGGCCCAGCGCCTGCCCGCGCTGCGACTGCTGACCCGATCTCAAGCCGAACTGCAGGCCCAGGCGCAGCGGCTGCAGCCCATGGTGCAGGCCGCCTGCGCGGACCGCGCCCTGGTGCGTGTGGTGGCGTGTCGCAGCCAGATCGGCAGCGGATCGTTACCAGTGGACCGCCTGGACAGCGCGGGCTTGGCGATCGCGGCTCCCAGCGGCGGCAAACGCTCCGGCGCCTTCCCCGATCGCTTGGCGCGCGCCCTGCGCGAACTGCCGATCCCCGTGATCGGCCGCATCGAGGACGGTGAGCTTAAGCTGGACCTGCGCTGCCTGGACGGCGCGGAAATGGAACAACGCTTCCTTCAACAACTGCCCCTGCTGAAGGTCCCTCGCTGAGGGCCTCGTCGTTGCTGGCCTGGTCGGGCACCAGCTTCAACTCCACCAAGGCCGGCTCAGCGCGCAGGGGCTCAGGTGCCTGCAGCGGCGTGGGCCCGTCCAGCTCAAGAGCGGGTTCCTGGGGGTTGGTGGCCTGCGGTGGGGGCGTGTCATCTACGGCTGACGCTTCTTCATCGGCTGCAGCAGCGGCCGAAGGCGGGTCCTGCTCCTTGAGCTCGTCGTCGATCAGGCCCATGGCACGGGCCTGCACCAGGGTCTTCATGATCGCCACCGGCAACGGGTTGGGCGTGTTGTAGTCGTCGATGTACACGTCCAGCCCGTCCATCACATTGAAGTGGGGGTCGGTGTGAAACAGCTTCTTGAAGGCCGCGTTGCGCACCTCAGGGTCCACGTCGGGCGCCACAAAGGAGCGGTAGTCCGACTTCGCGTCGAGTTGCTCCACATCCTGCAGGGTGGGCTTGGCGGGTGCGGCACTGGCGGGCGCATCGGTGCCCACCGTGGTGGGGGCTGCGGGCGCGGGTGCCGGCGCGGATACGGATGCGGGTGACGATGCCGCCACGGCCGCGGTGGCTGGCGTGGGCGACAGCGGCGCCACCGGTGCAAGCCCCTCGGGCTGCACCTTGAGCGTCGTCCCCTCGCCTTGGTTCACCTGCGCCTTGCGGCGCGACCAACGCGAGAAGAAGCCGCTGTTGTCCTCGTCTTGTGGGCTCATAGCCGACCCTGGCGCTCCCGTTCCTCAGGCGTGAGGAAGGACATGGCGCGAACCTTGCGCGTTTCTTCCGGCACAAAGTGCTCGTTGGTGTAGGCCTGCAGCCATTGGCACAACTCGGGTGCCAGTGGCACGCTCTCCACCTGCTCGCCGGCAAACAAGCGTCGGTCGGCTTCGATGTAGGACACGCTGGCCGCGGTCACCTCCATCATCGACTCGTCGTCATCCACCGCCCGATAGGAGACAAACCAGCAAGGGTTGCCGGAGGTGAGGTTGAGGAAGTAGCCCTTGCACTCGTCGGCGAAGAGCTCCAGCGTGAAGCCCGGATACAGCCAACGCGACACCCGCCCATCGTCGAAGACCTTGCGGCGTTCCAGGCCGAAGGCCGGCTCATGCGGAACCACCTCGGTCACCCGAAACGACCAGTCTTGCCAGGCGTTGGGTTGGGCCGTGCGCTCCAACACAACGGCCACGTCGATGCGTGGCCGTTCAGTGCCGGGGGCGTGGTGTGCCCCCGATGGTGCGCTGCAATCCTGCACGGTGCGGTTGAATGGGCCAGTGGCCTTGAAGCAGCCGTGCAGCTGCGATCAGGACTTCTTCGATGCAGCGGCGGCTGCAGGTGCCGCCGCTGGGGCTGCACCGGGTTTGGCTGCGGCGGGAGCCGCAGCAGCGGCTGGTGCCGCTGCCACAGCAGGCTGGTAAACGAAGGGGCCCGGGTCGGCACAGGGCGGGGTCGGCGTGGGCGTCACGGGCTTGCCGGCCTTCTTCTGTGCGGCGGCGTACTTGGCCGCCACATCGTTCATCGACAGGCACAGCTTGTAGTCGGCCACCTTGTTGCCGTGGGCGGTCTTGGCGGCCGCCTCAGCAGCCTTGGCCTTGGCCTCGTCGCTCAGGGGCGGCAGCTTGGCAGCGGCGGTACCCGCCACGGCCACAGCGCTCAGGGCCAACAGGGTGCGAAGGGTTGTCGAGGTCTTCATCTCGCGTTGCTCCTCAGTCGGTGCTCAATTCAATCAGGCGCTGGGCTTGGCCACGGTTTGGCCACCGGCCTCAGGCGGCGTGCGCTGCGCGGGGATCTTGCCGGCCTTGATGTCGTCGTACCAGAGTTCGTGGTGTTCCTTGGCCCAGGCCTCGTCCACGTATCCGGTGCGCATGGCCTTGTAGGCGCCGTCCATGCCCAGGGTGCCGATGTAGATGTGACCGGCAAACATGGCCATCATCAACACGGTGGCCACGCCGTGCACCATGTGGGCCACTTGCATGTCGGTGCGCAGGTACTCCAGGCCCGGGATGACCTTGTCCAGCCACAAGCCGGAGACCACCACGATGGCACCCAGGAAGAACACACCGGCCCAGAACACGAGCTTCTCGGCGGCGTTGAACCGGTGGGACGGCACTTCGTTGCCACTGAGCAAGCCACCGCCCTTGAGCAACCAGTTCAGGTCACCCTTGGCTGGCCAGTTGTCCTTCAGGAAGGTGAAGAACACGATCACCAGCGACACGGCGAACAAAGGGCCGGCAAAGTTGTGAACGTTCTTCAGCAGGTAGGTCAACCAGCCAAACAGGGTGCTGCCAATGATGGGCAGCAGGAAATACTTGCCCCAAGCGATGATGATGCCCGACACCGCCAGGGTGACGAACGTGATCGCGTTGGTCCAATGAGCGGCCCGCTCAAAGGGGGTGAAGCGCTCAATCACACGGCCCGTGTCCGTGCTGTGCCCACCGAGCTTGCCCACGCGCCAGTAGAACAGCGCGATGGCCAGACCCACGATGAACAGCAATGAGCCGCCGTAGGGAATGATGAACTTGTTGCGCACCTGGCGCCAAGCTTCGCCCGCGTTGGTGTAGTCCGACCCTGGGTACTGGGTGAACTTTTGAACCAGCACGCCCATTTCCTTGCCAGGCAAGGAGGTGGTGCCCGGCTCGGTACCGGAATCGTGCACGCCGCGCCAGAAGGGCGCGTTGTTGCCGGGCTGGCTTTGGGCGCGTTGCGCCGTGTTTTCATCGGGCTTGGGGGCCGCCGGCGCTACGAAGCCAGCCGGTGGGCCGTTCTTGTCGGCCGCAGCCGGTGCAGCCGGTGCCTGTGCCCAGGCCGGTGCTGCGGTCAGCGCGCACAGCGCGGCACCCGCCAGCCAGGCCCGAAGGCTGGCCAAGGAGGAAGACAAGCGTGTCATCACCACTCCATTACAAATTGGTCGGGGCCCGCATGCAGCCTCATCACGCCAGGCGATGAAGCCGCGGCGAGCCCCGGTTCAGGTCCTCAACGGCCGTACTCGTTTTGACCCTTGTTGCGCTCGCGCATCTGGCCTTCCCAGCTGGTCTTGTCACCAGCCTTCCAGCCCGGCTCGGTGAAGCCGTTGACGGTAGAGCCGCTGTAGGCGGTGGCATCGACCTTGCGCTGGGTGGCGGTTTGGGGCTTTTCGCCGCAACCCGCTACCAGCAGCGCCGTGCCAACGCCCACGGCTATCGCCCAGACAGCACCGGCCCTCATGCCTTGCTCCCTTCGGCGGGCTTGCCGCCGCTGGGCTTGCCATAGGCCGTGCCCCAGCCCCAGACCTCCGAACCCTTGCCACGCTGCAGCACGCGGGTACGGAAGATGTCGGCCACGACGTCGCCGTCGCCACCCAACAGGGCCTTGGTCGAGCACATCTCGGCGCAGACGGGAAGCTTGCCTTCTGCCAGGCGGTTGCGGCCGTACTTTTCGTTTTCGGCTGCAGAACCGTTGGCCTCAGGGCCACCAGCGCAGAAGGTGCACTTGTCCATCTTGCCGCGCAGGCCGAAGGTGCCGTTGGTGGGGAACTGCGGCGCACCGAAGGGGCATGCATAGCTGCAGTAACCGCAGCCAATGCACACGTCCTTGTCGTGCAGCACCACACCGTCATCGGTGCGGTAGAAGCAGTCCACCGGACACACGGCCATGCAGGGCGCATCGCTGCAGTGCATGCAGGCCACCGAAATGCTGCGTTCCTGGCCGACCACGCCGTCCGTCGTGCTCGGCCTTGCAGGCGGTGACGCAACCGTTGCACTCGATGCAACGCTCAGCATCGCATATGAACTTCATTCGTGCCATGGTTTGACTCCGAATTCCTTTCTTTCACTCGCCTCAGGCGGCCCGCTCGACTTGGCAGACCGTGGTCTTGGTTTCCTGCATCATCGTGATGATGTCGTAACCATAGGTGGTGCCGGTGTTCACGGCCTCACCCCGCACGATCGGCGCTGCGCCGGCCGGGTAGAACTTCTTCATGTCCATACCTTGCCAGGTACCGGCAAAGTGGTAGGGCATGAACGTGGTCGTCTTGTCCACCCGCTCGGTCACCATCGCACGCACCTTGAGCTTGGCGCCGGTGGGCATGGTCACCCACACCCATTCGCCGTTGCGGATGCCGCGATCGTTGGCTGCTGCCGGGTTGATCTCGATGAACATGTCCTGCTGCAGCTCGGCGAGGTAGCGGTTGGAACGCGTCTCGTCGCCGCCGCCCTCGTACTCCACCAGACGGCCGGAGGTGAGGATGAGCGGGAAGGCCTTGCCGATGTCCTTGTTCTTCTCCTGCACGCTCTTGTACAGGATGGGCAGACGCCAGCGGTGGGCCTGGTCGGCGTGGGTGGGGTACTTCTCCACCAGTTCCGGCCTCGTCGAGTACAGGGGCTCGCGGTGCTTCGGAATCGGGTCGGGGAAGTTCCACACGATGGCACGGGCCTTGGCGTTGCCGAACACATGGACGCCATGGTTCTTCATCGCCACACGCACGATGCCGCCGGACAGGTCGGTCTTCCAGTTCTTACCTTCGGCCTTCTTCTTCTCGTCCTCGGTGAGTTCATCCCACCAGCCGAGCTTCTTCATCAACAGATGATCGAACTCGGGGTAGCCGGTGGTGATGTCCGAACCCTTGGAGTAAGAGCCGTCGGCCGCCAACAGGGACTGGCCGTCGCGCTCCACACCGAAGTTGGCACGGAAGCAACCACCGCCCTTCCACACATGCTCGTGGGTGTCGTACAGGATGTGGGTGCCCGGGTGCTTCATCTCGGGCGTGCCCCAGCACGGCCAAGGCAGGCCGAAGTGCTCGCCGTCGAGGTTGTAGCCGGTTTCCTTGTCCACACCACCCTTGGCGCGCAGCGTCGTGGGGTCGAACACATGCATGTTGCGCATGTGCGCCTTCAGGCGCTCCGGGCTTTGGCCGGTGTAGCCGATGGTCCACACGCCACGGTTGATCTCGCGCAGGATGTCTTCCGGCACGGGTTCTTCCTGGCCCTTGACCGTCTGCATCTTGTAGTTCTTGGTCAGCTGCTCGGCAAAGCCCAGCTTCTTGGCCAATTGATACAGGATCATGTGGTCGCTGCGCGATTCGTACAGCGGCTCCATGACCTTCTCGCGCCACTGGATGGAGCGGTTGGACGCGGTGACGGAACCACTGGTTTCGAACTGCGTGCACGCCGGCAGCAGGTACACCGAGCGGTTGGGGTTCTGGTCTTCGGCCTTGCCGGGCATGGCGGCCATGGCAGCCGTTGCCGACGGGAAGGGGTCGACCACCACCAGCATGTCGAGCTTGTCCAGGGCGCGCTTGAGTTCCAGACCGCGGGTCTGGGAATTGGGCGCGTGACCCCAATAGAACATCGCCCGCAGATTGCTCGGCTGGTCAATGACCTCGTTCTTTTCCAGCACCGCATCGAACCAGCGGGAGATGGTCAAGCCTGGCTTGTTCATCATGCCCGGTGCGTAGCGGCTCTTGATCCAGTCGAAGTCCACACCCCACACGGCCGCGTAGTGCTTGAAGGCACCGTCGGCAATGCCGTAGTAGCCCGGCAGCGAGTCGGGGTTCATGCCGACGTCGGTGATGCCCTGCACGTTGTCGTGGCCGCGGAAGATGTTGGCTCCACCGCCGCTGACACCGATGTTGCCCAGGGCCAGTTGCAGCAGGCAGGACACGCGCACCTTGGCGTTGCCGATGGTGGACTGCGTGTGACCCACGCACCACACCAGCGTGCTCGGGCGGTTCTCGGCCATGGTCTTGGCCACTTGGAAGCATTCCTGCTCGGTCACACCGGAGGCCTCGAAGACCTTGTCGGGCGACCAATTGGCCAGCACTTCTTCCTTGACCTTGTCCATGCCCCAGACGCGGTCGTTGATGTACTTCTTGTCTTCCCAGCCGTTCTTGAAGATGTGCCACATCACCCCGTACAGGAACGGGATGTCGGCGCCGGAGCGCATGCGCACATATTGATCGGCCTTGGCGGCGGTGCGCGTGTAGCGCGGATCCACCACGATCACCTTGCAGCCCTTTTCCTTGGCGTGCAGGGTGTGCAACACGCTCACCGGATGTGCTTCGGCTGCGTTCGAGCCGATGTACATCGCAGCCTTGCTGTTGCGCATGTCGTTGTACGAGTTGGTCATCGCACCGTATCCCCACGTATTCGCCACACCGGCGACAGTAGTGGAGTGGCATATTCGTGCCTGGTGGTCTGTGTTGTTAGACCCCCAGAACGACATCCACTTGCGCATCAGATAACCCTGCTCGTTGTTGCTCTTGCAGGAGCCCACGACGAACAGAGAATCCGGACCGCTCTCTTCACGAAGCTTGAGCAGCTTGGCGCTGATCTCGTCGAGGGCCGTGTCCCAGCTGATGCGCTGGTACTGGCCGTTGACAAGCTTCATGGGGTACTTCAGGCGGTATTCGCCGTGCGCGTTGTCGCGCACCGCTGCGCCCTTGGCGCAATGCGAACCCAGGTTGATCGGGGAGTCGAACACGGGCTCCTGGCGGACCCAGACGCCGTTCTCGACCACCGCGTCGATCGCGCAGCCCACCGAGCAGTGGGTGCAGACCGTGCGCTTGACCTCGATCTTCTTGCTGCCCGAAGCGGCCGCTGCCGTGGTGGCATCGGCCTTCTTCACCAAGGTGAGCTGCGAGGCCGCGAGACCTGCGCCCACGCCGAGCCCGGAACGGCGCAGGAAAGCGCGCCGGTCCATGGTCGGCATGGCACGGGAGATGCCCCGCGCCAGACTGTCGACGAGTCCCCGGGACGGCGGCGCCGCTCCGGTCTCGTTCGACCTGCGTGTCAACAACATGAAAACCTCCTGTTGGACAACCGGTTGATGAAAAGGGAAAACCGCCGACGCGTCAGACGCGGGCGGTGCTGTAGTAGCGCTTGATGTGCTCGGTCAGGCGGTAGCCTTCCTGGTCGGCCTGCGCCGGCTCAGTCGGGGCCGCAGCCGTCTGCTCGGGTGCGGACACCATGGACGATGCCGACACAGCGGCCACGGCGGCCACTGCTCCCACCGCGCCCGCCCCGGCCAGTGCCTTACGACGGGACAGCATTTGTTCAGAAGCTGGTTTCATGGAACCTCCTTTGAATCCAGCACGGCCCGCACACATTCCACGTGTGCATGCTTGTGCATACCCTGTATTGGCGCGAATTTGCAACGGGGC
>RFPX01000070.1 GCA_009925955.1 Betaproteobacteria bacterium | reverse complement strand
CGCTGGGCCTGCCGGGCCCCGTCGCGCACCGCATAGGCGCTGGGGATGCGGAAGGGGTCGAAGCCGTGCAGGTTGCGGCCGGTGGGCAGGATTTCAGGCGAACGCATCAGGTCGCCACCGGGTGCGGGCCGAATGAAGCGGCCCTCCAGGCCCTTGAAGATGCCCTGCAGTTCGAAGTCTTGGGCCAGAAGGCGGTCGGCGTTGGCCAAGCTCTGCAGCAGTTGCTGCGCCTGCGGGTCCGCATCGTGCCCCAAGCGGCGCAGCACATCCGTGGCCGGTGTGCCCTCGACCAGTGCCTGCACCCATGCGCGCGGTGGGTGCGCATCGTGGCTGGATTCGGCCAGTGCCATGAGCAGGTCCACCCGTTCGGCCGGCGTCGGCGGTTGGCCCACCACATGCAGTCCATGCGGAATCAGGGTGTATTCCAGCTCCAGCAGCTTGTCGGTCAGCCAGGCCACGGCATCGCCGTTGAGCAGCGTCCAAGCCGCGTCTGACTCCACGATCTGCAGGTCCAGGGCCTGCTGGCGGATCATCTCCAGCAGTTCGGTACCTTCCTCGCCGCGCATGGCATCGGGCTCCAAGCCCCGGTACCGCTCCACCGAAGCCTTGAGGTCGGCCAGGCCCTTGTACAAGTCCGCTTGCGCCACGGGCGGCGTCAGGTAGCTGATCAGCGTGGCAGCGGCTCGGCGCTTGGCGATCGTGCCTTCCGAGGGGTTGTTGGACGCGTAGAGGTAGAGGTTGGGCAAGTCGCCGATGAGGCGGTCGGGCCAGCAGTTCCCGGTCATGCCGGTTTGCTTGCCGGGCATGAATTCCAAGGCGCCGTGGGTGCCGAAGTGCAGGACCGCATGCGCATTGAAGTCTTCTTTCAACCACCGGTAGAAGGCGCTGAAGGCATGCGTGGGCGCGAAGCCCTTTTCGAACAGGAGCCGCATCGGGTCGCCTTCGTACCCGAAGGCCGGCTGGATGCCCACGAAGACATGGCCAAACTGTTTGCCCAAGATCCAGATGTGGCGCCCATCGGACTGCTGGCGACCCGGTGCTGGGCCCCACTGCGCCTCGATCTCGGCCAGGTGCTTTTCGCGGCGCACGTGTTCATCTGCACCGATCAGGGCGTGCACATTGGCCATGGCACCGTGGGTGGCGGCGTTGCCCTCGATGAGTTGCTGCCGCAGGTCGTCGACGGTGGCGGGGACCTCCACGGTGTAGCCCTGCTGCTTGAGCATGGTCATCGTGTTGTGCAGCGACTCGAAGACCGACAGGTAGGCGGCGGTTCCGGTGTTGCCGGCATTCGGTGGGAAGTTGAAGATCACCAGGCCCACCCGCTTGTCGGCGCGGCGCGCGCGGCGCAGGTCCACGATGCGCCCCATCCGGGAGGCCAGCATGTCGGCCCGCTCGATGCAGCTGTGCATGTCGTGGCTGTCGGGCGTGTTCTCGAAGGTGCAGCGGTGATCGCAACCGCTGCAGGCCACCTTGCCGGCACTGCCCCTGCCGCCGAACACCATCGCACCGCTGGAGCCATCGAGTTCGGGAATGGCCACCATCATCGTGGCCTCAACCGGCAGCAGGCCTCGATCAGAGGCGCCCCATTGGTCCAGCGTTTGAAACTCCACGGGGTAAGAGGCGAAGTAGGGCACGTCCAGTTGGGCGAGCACCTCCTCGGCGGCCTTGGTGTCGTTGTAGGCCGGCCCGCCCACCAGGGAAAAGCCCGTCAAGGACAGCAAGGCATCCACGCTGCTTCGGCCGTCTTTCATGAAGTACGCCTCGATGGCCGGGCGCGCATCCAAGCCGGCGGCAAACGCCGGAATCACCCGCAGCCCACGGGCTTCCAGGGCCGTGATCACGCCGTCGTAGTGCGCGGTGTTGCCTGCCAACAAATACGAGCGCATCAACAGCAGGCCCACGGTTCCGCGAGCACCCGTGGTGGCGGTGCTGGGCAACTCATCCAGCGACCGGGTCATGCCGCCGCTGTGGGCCGAGTCCCTCAGGCGGGGGTGGTACAGGCCCACCTCGGGGTACTCGCGCGGCTCGGGCGGTTTGGCCAGGCCCTTCAGGGACGCACGCGGGCCGGCGGCATAGCGGTCGACCAGAAAGTGCACCATGGCCCCGATGTTGGCGTCCGACCCCGACAGCCAATACTGCAGGCACAGGAAGTAGGCCCGAACGTCCTGGGCGGTGCCAGGAATGAACTTCAGAATCTTGGGCAGCCGACGCAGCATCTTCATCTGCCGCTCGCCAGCCGTGGCCTTGCTGCCACCGGCTTCACCTTCCTTGTGCTTGCCGCGCAGGTTCTTCAGAAACGCCATGGCGCCGCTCTGTGGCGCCTGCATGTCGAAACGGCCCAGCCGGGTGAGCTTGGTGACCTCGGTGGCCGACAGGATGCAGACCATCGCATCGCAGCGCTCACGCCGGGCGCGCAGCGCGGGCAACAGGGGCGTGTAGTGGTCTTCCATGAACAGCATCGAAGCCACCACGATGTCGGCCCGCTGGATGTCCTCGAGGCAGGCCTGCAGCGCAGCCGCGCTGTCACCCCACTCCGACGCCGCATGCACGGTCAGCTCCAAGCCGGGCAACTGCTTGGCCAGTGCCCGGTGCGCACGTGCGGCCGCCGCGCTGAGGTGGCTGTCCATCGTGACGATGGACACCCTCATCGCGGTTGCGCTGCGCGCATCAACGACTGAAATGGGCCTTGGCGTCATAGAGGGTTTCAACCGTGATCAAGGCAATCCCGTGATCGAGCGCGTAGCGCTCGGTGTTGCGTTTGGCCTTGCCTCGCACGAAGAAGGGAATCTTCTTGAGTTCTTGCTCGCCATCGGGCGTCCAACTCATCGCCGGGGAACCCACCACGGCCGCGGCTGGCGTGTGGGTTGCATCCGTGGCCGCCACGGCGATCGCACGGGCCCCGTCGGGTGCCGTGGCTGCAGCCTGAACAGCCGGCTCTGGTGTGTCAGCACCCTGGTTGCGCATCACGCTGCCCAGGTGGGAGGGCGCGGCTTCTTGGTGGAACTCGAAGTCGTCCTTGAACATGTGCAGGAGGTGTTCCTCCAGGCCCATCATCAGCGGGTGCACCCAGGTGTCGAAGAGGACATTGGCGCCTTCGAAGCCCATCTGGGGTGCATACCGCGCCGGAAAGTCCTGCACGTGCACGGGAGCGGAAATCACGGCACAGGGAATGCCCAGTCGCTTGGCGATGTGGCGCTCCATCTGCGTGCCCAGCACCAACTCGGGCTGCAGCGCGGCGACGGTCTCTTCCACTTCCAGGTAGTCGTCGGTGATCAGCGCCTGCAGCCCCAACTCGGCGGCGGCCTCGCGCACCTCGCGTGCCTGCTCTCGGCTGTAGGTGCCCAGACCCACCACCTCAAAGCCCATTTCATGCGCGGCCACCCGGGCGGCTGCCACGGCGTGGGTGGCGTCGCCGAAGATGAACACCCGCTTGCCGGTGAGGTAGGTCGAGTCGACCGACTTGGCGTACCAGGGCGCGCGCAGCGCGGCCTCGTCCACGGGCGGCACGTGGCCGCCCAGGGACTGCACCAGCTCGGTCACCTCTCGGATGAAGGCGCGCGTGCCGTGTACGCCGATGGGTGTGGTGCGCACCGCCGCTTGCTTGAACTGCCGCGTCAGCCACTGTGCTGCCGTGGCGCCGGTTTCGGCGTACATCACCACGTTGAAGTCGGCCTGTGGCAGGCGCATCAGGTCGGCCGTGGAGGCGCCCATGGGGGCCACCACGTTCACCTCTACGCCCAGTTGGGTCAGCAGCCGGGTGACTTCGGTGATGTCGTCACGGTGGCGAAAGCCCAACGCCGTGGGCCCCAACAGGTTGCAGCGGGCGGCGCGGCCCTCCAAGGAGGGGCGCTGCCCTGCGTCAGGCTGGCGCGAGGCCGGGCCCAGCAGCGTGCGCACCAAATGGTAGAAGGTCTCCGAGGCGCCCCAGTTTTCCTTGCGCTGGTAGGACGGCAGTTCCAGCGGGACCACGGGGATCGGCAGGTTCAGCGCCTGCGCCAGACCGCCGGGGTCGTCTTGGATGAGTTCGGCCGTGCACGACGCGCCCACCAGCAGGGCGCCGGGCTGAAAGCGCGCGTGCGCCTCTCGCACGGCCGTCTTTAACAGCTCGGCGGTGTCCCCGCCCAGGTCGCGGGCCTGGAAGGTGGTGTAGGTCACCGGCGGCCGCTGGCCCCGTCGCTCAATCATGGTGAAGAGCAGGTCCGCATAGGTGTCACCCTGCGGTGCGTGCAGCACATAGTGCACATCCTTCAGGGCCGTGGCCACCCGCATGGCACCCACGTGCGGAGGTCCTTCGTAGGTCCAGAGCGTCAACTGCATGGTGTGTCCGTTGCGGGCGCGTCAGGCCGCCAGCCGCTGCCGGCGGTCCAGTGGGCGTGCAAACAGCTGGGCCAGGTCAGCGGCCTGGTCGTAGCCGTGCACGGGTGAAAACACGAGTTCGATGGCCCACTTCGTGGTCATCCCCTCCATCTCCAGTGGGTTGGCCAACCCCAGGCCGCACACCACGATGTCCGGGCGGGCCGCACGGCAGCGGTCGAGTTGGCGCTCCACGTCCTGGCCCTCGGACAGCTGCACTGCAGCGGGCATCAGCGCGAGTTCTTCGTCCATGTGTTGGCGGTGCAGATAGGGCGTGCCCACCTCCACCAGCTGCATCCCCATCTCGCGGTGCAGGAACCGAGCCAGCGGCACTTCCAGCTGCGAGTCCGGGAAAAAGAACACCGACCGCCCCTGCAGTGCGGGCCGTACCTTGGCCAGCGCCGTTTGCGCGCGTTGCCGGGCGGGGGCCGTGGCCTGCTCAACGGCCTGCGCGCCCACACCCATGGCCTTGGCGCCGGCCATCAGCCACGCGCTTGTGCCTTCCACGCCGAAGGGGAAGGGCGCTGCAATGCGCTGGGCACCGCGGTCTTCCAGTGCCCGTGCCGTGTCCGCCAGGAAGGGTTGCGCCATCAGGTACCGGGTGTCCGGGCCGATGCTGGGCAGTTCAGTGGAGTGCCGTGGCGGCAGGAATTGCACCCTGGGCAGGCCCATGGCCGCGAACAGGCGGGCGAACTGGTCTTCGACCACATCGGGCAAGGCCCCCACCACCAGCAGCGAAGCCCCTGACGCCGGGGCGTCGCTGGCCGCCGTGCTTGGCAGGCACGGCACCAAGGAGGCCAGGCAGGCGTCTTCGCCCTGCGTAAAGGTGGTTTCAATCCCACTGCCCGAGTAGTTCAGGATGCGCACGCCCGGCGTGAACTGCCGTGACAGGCGTTGGGCCGCGCGCGACAGGTCAAGCTTGATCACCTCGCTGGGGCAGGACCCCACCAGAAACAGCATCTTGATGTCGGGCCTGCGCTCCAACAGACGCGTGACCACACGGTCCAACTCGTCGTTGGCATCGGCCAAGCCCGCCAGGTCGCGGTCGTCGATGATGGCGGTGGCGAAGCGGGGCTCGGCGAAGATCATCACCCCGGCGGCCGACTGCACCAGGTGTGCGCAGGTGCGCGAGCCCACCACCAGGAAGAACGCATCTTGGATCTTGCGGTGCAGCCAGATGATGCCGGTGAGCCCGCAAAACACCTCACGTTGTCCGCGCTCACGCAGCACGTGGTGTGCAGCGGGCTGGGGCGTGCTGCAGCCCGTGCTGCCCGCGTTGAGGCCAGGGGACGGAGAGGCTTGAATCGGGATGACGGGGCTCATGCGGACAACTCCCCCGCCTGCGCGGCGGCCTCGTGCTCGGCTTGGAGCCGTGCGGCGCGCAGCTTCCACAGAAATTGGCCGGCGTTGATCACATACGCGGCGTAAGCCGCCAGGGCCAGGCCCATGAGCTGCTCAGGCCCCAGCCACCCGTTGAAGGCCGCTGCCAGGTAGGCCGTGTGCAGGGCCAGCACCAGCATGCTGAAGACGTCTTCCCAGTAGAAGGCCGGCGCAAAGAGGTACACGCCGAACACCACCTTCTCCCAGATGCAGCCGGTGACCATGATGAGGTACAGCACCAGGGTCTTGAGCACCACCGAGGCCGAAGCCCATTCCAAGCCCTCGCCGGTGGCCAGGTAGCGCAGCACCAGGGCCAAGGAGGCCAGGAACACCAAAAACTGGATGGGCGCGAGGATCCCTTGCACCAGGGTCCAGGGCGACTCGTCCCGCCGCTTTTTCTGCTCAGGCGTGTACAGGGGCGGCCGCCCAGGGGCGGGCGAGCCGGCGCCGTGGGGGGCCGTACACGGGGGTGAAACTGCGGTCATGACTGCAATCTAGTCGGCCCAACCCGAACTGTCAATCCCAGTTGACGACAACTGGACATGACACTTCAGTTGTGGCCTACTGGCGTCGCCGTCTCGAATTTCGGTGCTGTTGCGCTGTAAATGCGCTTGAAAGTCCGACGGGAAGCAGCGATATTCGGGAACACGGTTGGTCCACGTTTCCGAGCTGTTTCTGGAGAAGCGTGGCGTTGAATGCCTTCGAGCGGATCACGCAGCAGCCCCAGGGTCTGCTGCCCCATCACTCGTCTGCCAGCGCCCACATGCAGGAGACGCAGGATTGGATCGATCAAGCAACACCACCGAAGAAGGCACTTTTGATTCCAGCCGACGCCCCGAAGGTGTCCGCCACAGCGGACTGCACGACCGCCAGGGGCGGCGCGCGCAGGAACCC
>RFPX01000069.1 GCA_009925955.1 Betaproteobacteria bacterium | reverse complement strand
CAGCTCCCGCGCAGCCGCCGTGGGCGCGTCTTGCGCACCCTGAGCAAGACCGGTCGCGCTAAAAACGCAAGCCAGCAGCGTGGCCAGGTGAGCGATCCGAAACACGGTCTGGTGTGCCCTCCGATGCGCCTGCAGCGGCCCGGCCGGTCAAAAGCGCAGCTTTACCCCCGTTTGTTGCTGCAACGCTTCGGCGCTCACACCCGGCGCCATCTCCACCACCTTCAGCCCCTGCGGCGTCACGTCCATCACGGCCAGGTCGGTGATGATGCGGTCCACCACACCCACGCCCGTCAGCGGCAAACTGCACTGGGGCAGGATCTTCAGGTCGGTGCTGCCGTCCTTTTTCTTGGCCACGTGCTCCATCAGCACCAGCACCCGGCCCACGCCGGCCACCAGGTCCATGGCGCCTCCCATGCCCTTGACCATCTTGCCGGGGATCATCCAGTTGGCCAGGTCGCCTTTTTCGGAGACCTGCATGGCCCCCAGAATGGACAGGTTGATCTTGCCAGCCCGGATCATGGCGAAGCTGTCATGGCTGCCGAAGATGCTGCTGCCGGCGATGGTGGTCACCGTCTGCTTGCCCGCATTGATCAGGTCCGCATCCACTTCGTCCTCGCTGGGAAAGGGTCCGATGCCCAGCATGCCGTTTTCGCTTTGCAGCCACACCTCCATCGTGGACGGAACATGATTGGCCACCAGGGTTGGCAAGCCAATGCCCAGGTTCACATAGAAGCCATCCTGCAGTTCGTGGGCCGCACGCGCGGCCATCTGGTCATGGGTCCAGGACATGGTCAGACTCCTGCTCTTTCGGTGATGGTGCGCTTCTCAATGCGCTTTTCGGGGTGGGCGTTGAGCACCAGGCGGTGCACATAAATGCCCGGCAAGTGGATGTGGTCGGGGTCGATCTCGCCCTTTTCCACGATCCTTTCCACTTCGCACACGGTGATCTTGCCGGCCATGGCCGCCGCGGGGTTGAAGTTGCGAGCGGTGCGGCGGAACACGAGGTTGCCACTGGTGTCGGCCATGTAGGCCTTGACGAGGGCCACGTCTGGCACCAGTGCGCGCTCCATCACATAGGTCTGGCCGTCAAACTCGCGCAGCTCCTTGCCTTCGGCCACCACGGTTCCCACGCCGGTCTTGGTGAAAAAGGCCGGGATGCCCGCGCCCCCGGCGCGCAGCTTCTCAGCCAAGGTGCCTTGCGGCGTGAATTCCAGCTCCAGTTCACCGGCCAGGTATTGGCGCTCGAACTCCTTGTTCTCGCCCACATAGGACGAAATCATTTTCTTGATCTGCCGGGTCTCCAGCAGCAAGCCCAGGCCGAAACCGTCGACCCCGGCGTTGTTGGAAATGACGCTGAGGTTCTTGACGCCGCTGTCGCGCAGTGCGGCGATCAGCGCTTCCGGGATGCCGCACAGGCCGAAGCCGCCCACGGCCAACAATTGCCCGTCGCGCACGATGCCCTTGAGGGCCTCGGCGGCGGAGGGGTAGATCTTGTTCATCGAAGCAATCCTTGCGGGGGAACGGTGAAACGGGAAACGACTGTGAAAACGCGGGAGAAACGGTGCAACGGTACAACAGGAAGTTTCTCACCACCTGACGGGCATCTTGGCGGCCCACACCCGTGCTTCAGGGCTTTCAACAGGCGCCGCCGCAGCGGCCCATGCCGATGGCCCAGCTCAGGCCAGGATGAGCGCCCTCACGAAATCTGGAATGGGCACCGACTTCTGCGCCCGGAAGTCGGTCCACACCACCTTGGCCCCGCCTTCTGCGTGGATCACGCCCGGCTGGTCGACGCGCTCCATGGTCACATAGGTGTCGAAACTGCTGCGCCCCGGGTTGGCCGCATAGTGCTTGAGCACGATCGACCCGGGGTACTCAAGCTGAATCAGGAAGTTGCAAAAGGCGTTGACGATCACGGGCCCTTCTCGGTCGGGCCCGGGTGTGCAGCCCAGGGAATCGAACCACTCGATGCGGCTGGTTTCAAAGAAGCGAAAGTAAGACGCGTTGTTGACGTGGCCCATGGCGTCCATGTCACCCCAGCGGATGGGCATCGTGGTCTGGTGCACCAGCGTCTTGTGCTCGGGCAGGGTGAATCGCAGCATGGTGTGGCCCTGCTCTAGACCCCAAACCCATCGTCAGCCGAAATGACCGCGCCGTTGATGAAGTGGCTTTGCGGCGCGCACAGCATCAGCAGCGTGCTGTCCAGGTCCTGGGGCTGGCCCACGCGCTTGCGCGGCAACATGTTCACCAGCTTTTGACCCTGCTCGGTCTTCCAATGGTGGTGGTTGATTTCGGTGTCGATGTAGCCCGGGCAGATCGCATTCACATTGATGCCAAAACGGCCCCACTCCAGCGCCATGGCCCGCGTCATGTGGATCACCGCCGACTTGCTCATGCAGTACACCCCAATCTGCCCCAAGACCCGCAGGCCGGCCATGGAGGCGATGTTGACGATGCGCCCGCCCACGAAGGTGCCCGGTGCCGAGCCCTTGCTGCGGGCGATCATGCGTTTGCCCACCTCCTGGGCCACGAAAAAGGCCCCGCGGGTGTTGGTGTTCATGATGAAGTCGTAGTCGGCCGGGGACACCTCAATCAACTTCTGCGTGGTGCTGACACCGGAGTTGTTGATCAGGATGTCGATGGTGCCGACTTCGGTCTCGGCGTGCGCCACGGCCGAGCGGATGCTGTCGGGGTCGGTCACGTCCAGCTTGACCACATGCGCATCACCGCCCTCGGCTTCAATCTCGGTGCGCAGGTCCCGCAGCTTTTCGGTGCGGCGCGCGGCCAACACCACCGCCGCGCCGCTGCGGGCGAGCACGCGGGCAAATTGGGCGCCCAGGCCGCTGGACGCGCCGGTGACAAGGGCCACGCGGCCGGAAAGATCGATCGTGTAGGACATGGCAGGCTCCACGGGGGTGCAGTGCCGCAAACCTTAGCACGGGCCGCCCACTCGGTGCCTACTGAGTGCCCAATAGGCGCCCACCCTGCTTGAACGGCCGCTGATTGGCCAGGGCTGTCAGAGACCGTCCGAATAGAATTCCCGGCGTTGTTTCACCCGCATCAGCCAGAGGTTGCCGTCCATGACCCCCCAAGCCCTGCTCGAACAGTTCGGCCCCCGCGAATCCATGGAGTACGACGTGGTCGTGGTCGGTGGCGGCCCGGCAGGATTGGCCACCGCCATCCGCCTGAAGCAACTGGCTGCTGAGCGTGGCAGCGACATCGGGGTCGTGGTGCTGGAAAAGGGGTCTGAGCCGGGCGCCCACATCCTGTCGGGCGCGGTGATGGACCCACGCGCCTTGCAGGAACTCATCCCCGACTGGAAGAAGCTGGGGGCGCCGCTGAACCAGCCCGTCACGGGCGATGAGGTCTTGTTCCTCACCGAGACCGGCGCAACCAGGACACCCGATTGGCTGGTGCCCGGCTGCTTCCACAACGACGGCAACTATGTGATCAGCCTGGGTGCGGTCACCAAGTGGTTGTCCGAGCAGGCCGAAGCGCTGGGCGTGGAGATCTTCCCCGGCTTCACCGCCGCCGAAGTGCTCTACGACGAGCAAGGGCGCGTGCGGGGCGTGGCCACCGGTAACCTGGGCATCGGCAAGGACGGCCAGCCCCACGAGGGTTTCCAACTGGGCATGGAACTGCTGGGCAAGTACACGGTGTTTGCAGAAGGCGCGCGCGGCCATTTGGGCAAGCAGCTGATCGCCCAATTCAAGTTGGACGCGGGCAAAGACCCCCAGAGCTACGCCATCGGCGTCAAGGAACTGTGGGAGGTGCCCGCCGACCGGGCCAAGCCCGGCTTGGTGGTGCACACGGCCGGCTGGCCCATGGACAGCCAGACCTACGGAGGCGGCTTTCTCTACCACCTCGAGGGCAACAAGGTCACCTTGGGCTTCGTCACCGGGCTTGACTACCAAAACCCTTGGCTGTCGCCTTTCGAGGAAATGCAGCGCTGGAAAACGCACCCCTCCATTCGTGCCCACCTGGAAGGCGGCAAGCGCATCGGTTACGGGGCGCGCGCCATCACGGCCGGCGGCCTGTTGAGCCTGCCCAAGACCGTGTTCCCGGGCGGTGCCCTGGTGGGCTGCGATGCGGGCTACCTGAACGCCGCTCGCATCAAGGGCTCTCATGCCGCCATCAAGAGCGGCATGCTCTGCGCGGAGGCCGCCTTCGAAGCCCTGCAGGCCGGGCGTTCACACGACGAGCTCAGCGCCTACCCGGCCGCCTTCGAAAAGAGCTGGCTGCACGAAGAGCTGCAAGGCTCCAAGAACTTCAAGCAGTGGTTCAAGAAGGGCAACACGGTCGGGGCCTTCATGACCGGCATTGAGCAGTGGCTGCTGCCCAAGCTGGGCTTCAAGGCCCCGCCCTGGACCATCCACCGCACAGAAGCGGACCACACGCGCCTGAAGCCCGCCGCCCAGTGCGCCAAGATCGACTACCCCAAGCCCGACGGCCAACTCACCTTCGACCGCCTGAGCTCGGTGTTCGTGAGCAACACCAACCACGAGGAAAACCAGCCGGCCCACTTGACGCTGCGTGATCCCAGCGTGCCCGTGGCCCATAACCTGTCGAGGTACGCCGGTCCCGAGAGCCGCTACTGCCCAGCCGGCGTGTATGAGTTCGTCAAGAACGAAGACGGCAGCGACCGCTTGCAGATCAACGCGCAGAACTGCGTGCACTGCAAGACCTGCGACATCAAGGACCCCACGCAGAACATCGTGTGGGTCACACCTGAAGGCGGCGGCGGGCCGAACTACGCGGGGATGTGAGGGCTGCGGGCGGGCTCAGCCTTTGATCACCAAGGGAGAAGCCCCGGCGGCCGTCACGCGCCCCACCACCGCTGCATTCTCAAAGCCGTGCCGCTTGAACACGGCCAGCACCTCGTCGACGCTGCCTGGCTCGCAAGACACGAGCAGGCCGCCACTGGTTTGCGGGTCGGTCAACAGCGCCCGGTCTTCGGCTGCCATGGAAGCTGGGACGGCCACCTCCGCGCCATAGCCGGCCCAGTTGCGGTTGGAAGCCCCGGTCACGAAGCCGCGCTGCGCCAAGTCGCGCACACCCAGCAGCAAGGGCACAGCCGGCCAATCGATTTCGATGGTGCACTTCGCACCACGCGCAAGTTCCAGTGCATGACCGGCCAAACCAAAGCCGGTCACGTCGGTGATCGCATGCACACCGTCCAGCGCCGCGAGGTCCGGCCCGGGCGTGTTGAGCTTGGTGGTGTTCTCGATCATGCTGGCGTAGCCGGCCTCACCCAATTCGCCCTTCTTGAGCGCGGCGCTCATCACGCCCACGCCCAGCGGCTTGCCCAGCACCAACAGGTCACCCGGCTTGGAATCGGCATTGCGCCGCACCCGCTTGGGATGCACCAGACCCAGGGCGACCAAGCCGTAAATGGCCTCGACTGAATCGATGGTGTGGCCGCCGGCGATGGGGATGCCCGCGGTGCGGCACACGCTGGCCCCGCCATCGAGCACGCGGCCGATGGTGGCCGGCGACAGCACATTGATGGGCATGCCCACCAAGGCCAAGGCCATGATGGGCCGGCCACCCATGGCGTAGACATCGCTGATGGAATTGGTGGCCGCGATGCGCCCGAAGTCGAAGGGGTCGTCGACGATGGGCATGAAGAAGTCGGTGGTGGCGATCAAGGCCTGCTCGTCGTTGAGCCGGTAAACCGCTGCATCGTCCGCCGTTTCAATCCCCACCATGAGTTCGGGGGGGATGGGCATTGCGGTGGTGCCCTTCAAGATTTCGCCAAGCACACCGGGCGCGATCTTGCAGCCGCAGCCTCCCCCGTGGGAGAGGCTGGTCAACCGCGGCTCAGCCGGGTTGACCTCCTTGGGGTCTGGGTCCGTCTTCAAAGGTTTGCCTTTCATCCCGAAGGCCCTGAGCACCGCATCACAAGGTGCATAAGCTCAGAACCAAACCATCGTGGCTGCATTGTGGCCTTCGGGCGACGATTCGGGGTTTCCCTAGTTCTGAAACCATTCTTGGGATAATGGCCGCATGAGCGCCCTGCACGAAGAAACCGTCCTCAGCGTCCACCACTGGACCGACCGCCTGTTCAGCTTCACCACCACCCGCGACCCTGCGCTGCGGTTTTCCAATGGTCACTTCACCATGATCGGGCTGAAGGTGGACGGCAAGCCCCTGCTGCGCGCCTACTCCATCGTCAGCGCCAACTATGAAGAGCACCTGGAGTTCCTGTCGATCAAGGTGCCCGATGGCCCCTTGACCTCGCGCCTGCAGCACATTCAGGTGGGCGACACCATCATCGTGGGCAAGAAGCCCACCGGCACCCTGCTGTGCGACTACCTGCTGCCCGGCAAGCGCCTGTACATGCTGGCCACGGGCACCGGCTTGGCACCGTTCATGAGCATCGTGCGCGACCCCGAGACGTACGAGCGCTACGAGCAGGTGGTGCTGGTGCACGGGGTGCGCGAGGTCGATGAGCTGGCCTACCACGACCTGCTGGTCAAGCACCTGCCGGAGCACGAGTTCCTGGGCGAACTTATCAGCGACAAGCTGAAGTACTACCCCACGGTCACCCGAGAAGCCTTTGTCAACCAGGGCCGTATCACCGAGCTGATCGAGTCCGGCAAGATCTTCACCGACTTGCAGCTGCCCGCGCTGGATCCCAGCGCCGACCGGGTCATGATCTGCGGCAGCCCGGCCATGCTCAAGGAACTCAAGGGCATGCT
>RFPX01000068.1 GCA_009925955.1 Betaproteobacteria bacterium | reverse complement strand
CACACGCGGCTTCAACTCACCCAGGGCCTTGAACGTCCCCAGCACGCTGGCTGCGCCGGACATGTCGAACTTCATCTCGTCCATTTCGGGTGCCGGCTTGATCGAGATGCCACCCGTGTCGAAGGTGATGCCCTTGCCCACCAACACCACCGGTGCCTGCGACTTTGCGGCACCTTGATACTGCAGGACGATGAACTTCAAGGGCTCGTCTGAGCCCTGCGCCACCGCCATGAAGGAGCCCATTCCCAACTTCTTCACGGCGGCCAGGTCGAGCACCTGAACGGCAAAGCCATGCTCGCGCGCCAACGCACGCGCCTGCTCCGCCAGGAATCGGGGCGTGGCATGGTTGCCAGGCCGGTTGGCACACTCACGCGCCGTTTGCACACCTTGGGCCACGGCAGCACCGCGGCGAAGGCCGACCGTCACGGTGGTGGCATCGGCCTTCAGGCACGCCAGCGACACGCGAGCCAAGCGCGGCGCGCTGGGCGCACTGGGCTTGGTGTGGCGGTAGACATACACGGCGTCGGCCACAGCGGTGGCCAAGGCTTCCGCGTGGGCCTCTGAGATGCGGGGTGCGCCCACCTGGGCGACGGCCAAGTGCGACACGCCCAAGCCCTTCACGGCAGACAGCCCAGCGGCCACGGCGGCCTTGAAGGACTTGGCCGAGTCGTCTGCGGCCACCGCCAAAACCAAGCGCTGGGTCTTCAGGCCTGCCGGGCGGTGAACATAAAGGGTTCGGCCAGCCTTGAGCTCCAAGTCGCCGCCCTTGACCGCATCACGCAGCAAAGCGGCCACCGGGGCCTCCACATCGGCCGGCATCGCCGTGCCAGCCACCACCACCAACAGGGCGTCGGCGCTCAAGGCCGACAGGCCTGATGGCCCCAGTGCGACGGATTTGAAGTCCATAATTCAACAGCTCCTAGACAGCCTCCCATGTTATTCGATACCTCCGTCCGCCGGGAGTTGGCGCGCAGCTTTGGCGCCACCTTGGTTGTTTTGCTGACCATCGTGCTCACACTGGGCCTGGTGCGCACGGTGGGCGCAGCCGCGCAGGGTCGGGTCTCCGCGCAGGATGTCCTGCTCTTGCTGGGCTTCTCGGGGATTGGCCAACTCGCTCCGCTGCTGGCCCTGTCGATGTTCATCGCGGTGGTCCACACCTTGGGCCGGGTATGGCGCGACAGCGAGATGGTGATCTGGAACAGCGCCGGCGTGCCGCTGCTGCGCTTCATGAGGCCTGTGGCGCGCATGTCCTGGCCGGTGTGCCTGGCCGTGGCTGCCTTGGTGTTGTTTGTCACCCCGTGGATGAACCGACAGGCGGCGCAACTGGTGCTGCAATATGCCGAGCGTTCGGACCTGTCTCGCGTCACCCCAGGCGTCTTCCAGTTGTCGAGGGACGGGCGCAGCGTGTTCTTTATCGAGCGGGACCGCGAGGACAGCCAAGACGCGCCCACCAAGGCCCGCAGCGTCTTCATCCACACACAGGCCGAGAACCGAGAAACGCTCACCACCGCACAAAGCGGTGAATTGGTGTCCAGGGCCGATGGCCGCTACCTCGCACTCAGCCAGGGGCATCGTGTGGACCGCGAGGTCGACAACGCCCAGAGTTCACAGGCCTCCTTCGCCAGCGCCCTCGTGCGCATCGGCGACGCGCCCAACGCCAGCCGTGCCGATGTCACGCCCAAGACCATGGCGACCTGGGACCTTCTGCAATTGGCCACACCCGAGGCCCACGGTGAACTGGCTTGGCGAATCGGCTTGGCCCTGGCGGCCGTGAACCTGCTGGTGTTGGGCGTGGTGCTGTCGGTCAGCAACCCGCGCAAGCCCAGCCAATGGGGCGTGCTCTTCGCGCTGTTGACCTTCGTGGTGTATTTCAACCTCATCAACCTCAGCCAGTCCTGGGTGCAGTCGCAGCGCTGGCAGCTGTGGAGCGGCCTGGCCGCCCTGCACGGTGGGGTGGCGGCATTGGCCCTGGTGATGCTGTGGTGGCGCTCGCAGGCCATTGGATGGCGCATCACCTACCTTTGGGACTTGGGCGCCAAACGAGACGCACGCCCATGAGAACCGTGCGCCACCTCATTTACCGCGAGGTCCTGTCGGCGGTGGGCTTCACCACCCTGGCCTTTTTGGCCTTGATGTTCTTCTTTGACTTCGTCGATCAACTGGGGCGCATCGGCCGGCCGGGCTACACCCTGACCTCCGCACTGTTGTCGACCACGCTGGAGTTGCCTGGGCGCTTTTACGAGCTCTTTCCCATCACGGTGCTCATTGGAAGCATCTATGCCTTGTCGCGCTTGGCGCAATCCAGTGAATTCACCATTCTGCGCACCGCAGGGCTGGGGCCTGGCCGCGCCCTGGGCATGCTCAGCTCGCTGGGGCTGGCCTTTGCGGTGCTGACGCTGTTGGCAGGCGATGTGCTGGCTCCAGCGGCCGAGCAGAAGAACGTGTCGCTCAAGGCCCTGGCATCGGGGAGCCTGAGCGTGGGCCCAGCGGGCGCTTGGATGCGCGACCGCATCGATGAAGCATCCGGGGACCATCGGACCGTCTCGGTTCATGTGTCCCGCCTGGGTGGCGGTGGGGAGTTGCAGGGCGTTCGCATCTACGAATTTGACAGCCAGGGGCGCTTGCAGCGTCGCATTCAGGCCCAGCGGGCGGTGGCCGATGATGAGGGCCGGTGGACCTTGACCGAGGCGCGCGTGGACCAATGGGACCCTGAGGCTGGCACCGCGACCCAAGCGCAGGCACCGTCCATGCAATGGTCAAGCAACCTCAAGGCCAGTGTGGTGTCGGCTGCCGTGCTTCCGGTGGGCACCATGACCACCTTGGAGTTGTGGCGCTACAGCCGCCACCTGTCACAGCAGGATCAGGCGTTTGCCCTGCACGCCATCGCGTTTTGGAAGAAGGCCCTGTACCCGATGGCCTGCTTTGTGATGCTGGGATTGGCTCTGCCCTTTGCCTATCTGCATGCACGGGGCGGCGGCATCAGCTGGAAGGTTTTTGGCGGCATCATGATCGGCATCAGCTTCATGGTGTTCAACAGCCTGAGCAGCCACCTGGGCCTGCTGCAGGGCTGGTCACCCTGGGTGGCAGCGGCGGCGCCGGGCTTGTTGTACCTGATGCTGTCCCTGGGCGCCTTCGCCTGGTTGGTGCGATACCGTTGAGCATGGCCTCCCCCACCGCGCTGATCTTGTTTGCCCATGGCGCCCGCGATGCCCGTTGGGCCCTGCCCTTTGAGGCCGTGGCATCGGCCGTACGCCAGCACCGCCCCGACCTTGCGGTCTCACTGGCCTATTTGGAATTCATGAGCCCCAGCCTGATCGACGCGGCCGAAACCGCCGTCGCCCAGGGCGCGCGGCGGGTGCAGGTGGTTCCTTTGTTCTTGGGTGCCGGCGGCCATGTGCGCAAGGACCTGCCCGTGCTGATGGAGACACTGGCTGCACGCCACCCTGCGGTCACCTTCTGCTTGGAGGCGGCCATTGGTGAGCGCGAAGAGGTGATCGCCGCCATGGCACAGTCGATCGTGCTGGGCAGTGAGCCAGGCCCTGGCCCGTCGGCTGTGACGGCCCGCACCACCTGAACCGCAGCCATCCGCCACCCGAAAGAGCCTGTACCGTGCCGAACCTTGCCCCCCTGAAGTCCCGGTTGCCCCAGGTGGGCACCACCATCTTCACTGTGATGTCCGCCTTGGCCCAAGAGCATGGGGCCGTCAACTTGGGCCAAGGCTTTCCGGATTTCGGCTGCGACCCCGAACTGCTGGAGGCGGTGAACCGTGCCATGAAGGGCGGGATGAACCAATACCCCCCGATGCCCGGCGTGATGGCCTTGCGCGAGGCCGTGGCCGACAAGGTGCAGGGCCTGTACGGACGGCGCTACAACCCCGCCACGGAAGTCACGGTCACGGCAGGGGCCACCCAAGCCATCCTGACCGCTTTGCTGGCCATCGTGCACCCCGGCGACGAGGTGATCGTGCTGGAGCCCTGCTACGACAGCTACATCCCCAACATCGAACTGGCTGGCGGGCGTGTGGTGCGGGTGCCGCTGGTTCCCGGCTCGTTCGAGCCCGACTTTGACCGAATCGAGGCGGCGCTGACACCCAGAACCCGGGCCTTGCTGATCAACAGCCCCCACAACCCCAGCGGCACCACTTGGAGCGACGCCCAGATGCTTCGGCTTCAGGCCATGCTGGCGCCCACGCAGGTGGTCTTGATCAGCGACGAGGTTTATGAGCATATGGTGTTTGACGGAAAGGCGCACCAAAGTGCCTGTCGTTTCCCCGACCTGGCCGAGCGCAGCCTGGTGGTGTCCAGCTTTGGCAAAACCTTTCATGTGACCGGGTGGAAGGTCGGCACGGTGGTGGCACCCGCAGCCCTGACGGCCGAGTTCCGCAAGGTGCATCAATTCAACGTCTTCACCGTGAACACGCCCATGCAGGTCGCCTTGGCGGAGTACCTGCGAAAGCCCGAGCCCTATCTGACCCTGCCGGACTTCTATCAGTCCAAGCGCGACCGCTTCCGTCAAGGCCTGGCCCGCACACGCTTCAAAGCCCTGCCCAGCACCGGAACCTACTTTCAGTGTGTGCAGTACGGAGCGATATCGGACCAAAGCGAAGCGGACTTCTGCCGCTGGCTCACCACCGAGGTGGGCGTGGCGGCCATTCCCCTGTCCGCGTTCTATGCCGATGGCTTTGACCAAGGCATCGTTCGCTTTTGCTTCGCCAAACAAGACGCCACGCTGGACGATGCCCTGGAGCGCCTGGCGGCCATCTGAAGGATCCCCATGCCCACTGAACTGCTGGCCGAACAACGCGGCGCCACCCTGTTGCTCACCTTGAGCGACCCCAGCACCCGCAATGCCCTTTCCCGCGAGGTGTATGGGCGCGGCGCAGAACTGATGCGGCAAGCGGCGCAAGACCCGGCGGTGCGCGCCGTGGTCTTGTGTGGTGAAGGTGACACCTTCTGTGCTGGCGGCAACCTTCAGCGCATCTTGGGGGTGCGCGGCATGGGCCCTGAACAGGGCAAGGCGTACCAAGCTGAATCCATCAACGGCCTGAAGGCCTGGGTGATGAGCCTCGTGGAATGCCCCAAACCGGTGATCGCCGCCGTGGAGGGATTTGCCGCCGGCGCCGGTGCGTCGTTGGCCCTGGCCTGCGACCTCTTGGTGGCCGCCGAGGACGCCAAGCTGGTCATGAGCTATTCGCGCATCGGCTTCAGCCCCGATGGCGGCGGCAGTTGGCAGTTGGCGCGGTTCCTGCCCCGGCAACTCGCCCTCAAAGCCCTTTGGCTGGCCACACCCTTGGGTGCGGCCGAGCTGCAAGCCCACGGCCTGGTCAGCCAGGTGTGCGCCAAAGGGCAGGCGGTGGACGAAGCGTTGAAACTGGCCGAACAGCTGGGGCAGCTCGCGCCCAATGCGCTGGCCAGTGTGAAGAAGTTGGCGCAATCGGCCTTGCGCGACGATCTGGCACAACACCTGGACCACGAACGCGAGCACTTCATCGACAACCTGTTCCACGCCAACGGACAAGAGGGCCCCAGCGCCTTCCTTGAAAAGCGCAAACCCACCTTCCGCTGAACCGCAGGTCAGAACCGAGCCCAAACATGGACGCCTACACCGGCACCCGAACTCCCACCACCCTGCCCTTTGATGCCGCGGCTCTGCAGGCTTACCTGGCCCAGCACCTGCCGGGCTTTGAGGGGCCTGTGCACATCGAGCAATTCAAGGGCGGGCAAAGCAACCCCACCTATCGACTGAGCACACCCGGGCAGCGCTATGTGATGCGCAGCAAGCCCGGGCCGGTGGCCAAACTGCTGCCCTCGGCGCACGCGATTGAGCGGGAGTTTCGCGTGATGAAGGCCTTGGCTGACAGCGGCGTGCCGGTGGCACGGATGCACCTGCTGTGCCTGGACGAGGCGGTGATCGGCCGAGCGTTCTACATCATGGAACATGTGGAGGGCCGGGTGCTGTGGGACCAGTCCCTGCCTGGCATGGACACCCATCAGCGTGCGGCGGTGTATGACGAGATGAACCGGGTCTTGGCTGCGCTGCACAGCGTCGATGTCCAGGCCGTGGGGCTGGCCGACTATGGCAAGCCCGGCAGCTACTTTGAACGCCAGATTGGGCGCTGGAGCAAGCAGTACGCCGCCTCGGTGACGCAAGCGATTCCGGCCATGGACCGCTTGATGGAGTGGCTGCCGGCCCACATGCCCGACAGCGCCCGTGACGACAGCCAAGTCTGCATCGTGCACGGCGACTATCGGCTGGACAACCTGATGTTCCACCCGACCGAGCCACGCGTGCTGGCCGTTCTGGATTGGGAGCTGTCCACCCTGGGGCACCCCCTGGCGGACTTCAGCTACCACTGCATGGCCTGGCACATCACCCCGGGCGCCTTTCGCGGCATTGGTGGCCTGGACTTGGCAACGCTGGGCATCCCGTCCGAGCATGCCTACATCGAGGCCTATTGCCGCCGCACTGGCCGCACCAGCGAACGGGCGCGCGCAACCCTGGCGCGTGATTGGAACTTCTATTTGGCCTACAACCTGTTTCGCATGGCGGCCATCCTGCAGGGGATTGCCAAGCGTGTGGAAGAGGGAACGGCCGCCAGTGAACAGGCCCGTCAAGCCGGCGCCGGCGCACGGCCCCTGGCCGAGCTGGGCTGGCAGTTTGCCCAGCAGGCGCAGGCGGGTTGATACCTGCGCCGCACCGGTTGCCCACCCGTGCCCGGTACCAAGCGCCCTAAACTGCCCTCGGCATGACGGGCACCGACACCTATTACCCGGACCAAGGACACCATGGATTTCAGCTACTCCCCCAAGACCCA
>RFPX01000067.1 GCA_009925955.1 Betaproteobacteria bacterium | reverse complement strand
GGCCTCGGCCTTTCCCACTGCCGCCAGCAGGCACTGCCGATAGCGCTGCAGCAGCGCCCGCCGCTGCTCGGGCGTGCCGGGCCCCTCATCGGCGATGTCGTCGGCCGTGCGGGCGTAGTGGTACAGGGCCACCACCGCCGGGCGCAGCGCCGGCGGGCACAGGATGGAGGCCACGGGGAAGTTTTCGTAATGGTCCACGCTCACGGCAGCCCATTGTCGCCCGGGGCACGCGCGCCTGGGGGGCTAGTACACTACAGGGTTTGCCGCAAAACACCCTGCGCGGGTGGCGAAATTGGTAGACGCACCAGGTTTAGGTCCTGACGCCAGCGATGGTGTGGGGGTTCGAGTCCCCCCCCGCGCACCACGTATCCCGGCGGGCTTGCCCGCTGCCTTGAACGGCTCGCCCAGCTTGCCGATTGAACCGCTAGACAGAGAGTTCCCAACATGACGGTCACCGTTGAAACCCTTGAGAAGCTTGAGCGCCGTATCACGCTCGTGCTGCCGGCCGACACCATCAACAACGAGGTGCAGACCCGGCTGAAGAAACTGGCCCGCACCGTCAAGGCCGACGGCTTCCGCCCGGGCAAGGTGCCCATGAGCGTGGTGGCCCAGCGCTACGGCTATTCCGTGCAGTACGAAGTGGTCAACGACAAGGTGGGCGAGGCCTTTGCCAAGGCCGCGGATGAGGCCTCCCTGAAGGTGGCCGGCATGCCCCGCATCAGCCAGAAAGACGAAGCCCCGGAAGGTGCCTTGGCTTTTGATGCCACCTTCGAGGTCTACCCCGACGTGCAAATTGGCGACCTGGCCACGGCCGAGGTGGAAAAGGTGCAGGCCGAGGTGACCGAGGCCGCCATCGACAAGACCCTGGACATCTTGCGCAAGCAGCGCCGCACCTTTGCCCAGCGCGCCGCCGCTGAAGGTGCTGCCGAAGAAGACCGCGTCACCATCGACTTCGAAGGCAAGATCGACGGCGAGCCCTTCCAGGGCGGCAAGGCCGAGGCCTTCCAGTTCATCATCGGCGAAGGCCAGATGCTCGAGCAGTTCGACAAGGCCGTGCGCGGCATGAAGGTCGGCGAAAGCAAGACCTTCCCGCTGCAGTTCCCGGCCGACTATCACGGCCAGGACGTGGCCGGCAAGGAAGCCGACTTCCTGGTGACCATGAAGAAGATCGAGCAGCAAAACCTGCCCGAGGTGGACGATGCCTTCGCCAAGTCCCTGGGCATTGCCGACGGCACCGTGGAAGGCCTGCGCGCCGATGTGAAGAAGAACCTGGCCCGCGAGGTCAAGTTCCGCGTGCTCAACCGCAACAAGGCTGCGGTGATGGACGCCCTGGTCAAGGTCAGCACGCTCGACCTGCCCAAGGCCCTGGTGCAAGGCGAGGTGGAGCGCATGGTGCAAGGCGCCCGCGCCGACCTCAAGCAGCGCGGCTTCAAAGACGCCGACAACATGCCCATCCCCGCCGAGGTCTTCACCGAGCAGGCCGAAAAGCGCGTGCGCCTGGGCCTGGTGGTGGGCGAGTTGGTGCGCACCCATCAGCTGCAGGCCAAGCCCGAACAGCTGCAAGCGCACATCGAAGAGATCTCGCAGAGCTACGAAAAGCCGGCCGAGGTGATGCGTTGGTACCTCACGGACCGCAACCGCATGGCCGAAGTCGAGGCCATCGTGGTCGAGAACAATGTGGCCGAGTTCGTCCTGGCCCGCGCCAAAGTCTCGGAGAAGGCGGTACCCTTCGACGAGCTGATGGCCCAGTCCTGATCAGGAGCAATCAAAACATGAGCGTGATCGACCCCCAAAACCTGGGCATGGTGCCCATCGTCATCGAAACCTCAGGCCGGGGCGAGCGCGCCTATGACATCTACAGCCGCCTGCTGCGCGAGCGGGTGGTGTTCCTGGTGGGGCCGGTCAACGACGCCACGGCCAACCTGGTGGTGGCGCAGCTCTTGTTCCTGGAGTCCGAAAACCCGGACAAGGACATCTCGCTGTACATCAACTCCCCGGGCGGCAGTGTGAGCGCGGGCATGTCGATCTTCGACACCATGCAGTTCATCAAGCCCGATGTGAGCACCCTGTGCATGGGCATGGCCGCCTCCATGGGCGCCTTCTTGCTGGCCGCCGGCGCCAAGGGCAAGCGCTTTGCCTTGCCCAACAGCAAGGTGATGATCCACCAACCCCTGGGCGGCGCCCAGGGCCAGGCCACCGACATCGAGATCCACGCCCGCGAGATCCTCAAGACCCGCGAGCAGCTCAACCGCATCCTGGCCGAGCGCACCGGCCAGCCCCTGGAGAAGATCCAGGCCGACACCGAGCGCGACTACTACATGAGTGCTGCCGAAGCCAAGGACTATGGCCTGGTGGACCAGGTGATCGAGAAGCGGGCCTGATGGTCTATCATCCCTGAGACACGGAACCGACACAGGCCAACAGACCTCCCATGCCAGAAAAGAAGGGCTCCTCCAGCGAAAAAGTGCTCTATTGCAGCTTCTGCGGCAAGAGCCAGCACGAGGTCAAAAAGCTGATCGCCGGCCCGTCCGTGTTCATCTGCGACGAGTGCATTGAGCTGTGCAACGACATCATCCGCGACGAGGTGCCGCCCGAGGCGGCCCCGGTCAAGGGTGGCAAGTCCGACCTGCCCACGCCGGCTGAAATCAAGGACAGCCTGGACCAGTATGTGATTGGCCAAGACACCGCCAAGCGCATCCTGTCGGTGGCGGTGTACAACCACTACAAGCGCCTGAAGCACATGGGCGCCAACGGCAAAGATGAGGTGGAGCTCAGCAAGAGCAACATCCTGCTCATCGGCCCCCCACCGGCTCGGGCAAAACCCTGCTGGCCCAAACCCTGGCCCGCTTGCTCAATGTGCCCTTCGTCATCGCCGACGCCACCACCCTCACCGAGGCGGGCTATGTGGGCGAAGACGTCGAAAACATCATCCAAAAGCTGCTGCAGAACTGCAACTACGAGGTTGAGCGTGCGCAGCGCGGCATCGTCTACATCGACGAGATCGACAAGATCTCCCGCAAGGCCGACAACCCCTCCATCACGCGTGACGTGTCGGGTGAGGGCGTGCAGCAGGCCCTGCTGAAGCTGGTCGAAGGCACCATGGCCAGCGTGCCCCCGCAGGGCGGGCGCAAGCACCCCAACCAAGACTTCCTGCAGATCGACACCACCAACATCCTGTTCATCTGCGGCGGCGCCTTCGATGGCCTGGAAAAGGTGATCCAGAACCGCACGGAAAAGTCCGGCATTGGTTTCTCGGCCTCGGTGCAGTCCAAGACCGAAAAGAAGGCGGCGGAGCTCTTCCGTGACGCCGAGCCCGAAGACCTGATCAAGTTCGGCCTGATCCCCGAACTCGTGGGCCGGCTGCCGGTGGTGGCCACCCTGGGCGAGCTCACCGAAGACGCCATGGTGCAGATCCTCACCCAGCCCAAGAACGCCCTGGTCAAGCAGTACGAGCGCTTGTTCGCCATGGACGGCGTGGAGCTTGAGGTTCGCCCTTCGGCTTTGGGCGCCATTGCCCGCAAGGCCCTGGCCCGCAAAACCGGCGCGCGCGGCCTGCGCTCCATCGTGGAGCATTCGCTGATCGACACCATGTTCGACCTGCCCACGCTCGACGGCGTGGCCAAGGTGGTGGTGGACGAGCACAACATCGACGAGGGCACCAAGCCCCTGTTGGTGTACCGCGAGACCAAGGCTAGCGCTTAAGCGCTTTAACAGGCACCACACCCGGCAGTTCCGCGGGCGCTTGAGCCCGCTCAAGTCCCGGGCGCCTGATCCGATCCACCCTTGCCACCCGTGCGTTTGTGCGTGCACATGCCCATGTCCGTGCCCGTCTCAGGGTCAGGGCCTGTGCAGGTGCACAATGGGGCTCAATGAACCGATTTTTCCCCCTTGACGCCCTTTTTTCCCGGTGTTCCAGTGGGGCACTTGCAATCCTTCTGCCGGCCCCCAAGTAGGCTGTAGAAAGAGAGACTTTCATGCCTGGACAAGCCCCCCTCATCGAAGACCCCGCCAGCCTGCCCCTGCTGCCGCTGCGTGACGTGGTCGTCTTCCCCCACATGGTGATCCCGCTGTTTGTGGGGCGCCCCAAGTCCATCAAGGCCTTGGAAGCGGCCATGGAGGCCGGCCGGCAGATCATGTTGGTGGCCCAGCGCGCCGCCGGCAAAGACGAGCCCAAGGCCGACGACATGTTCGAGATCGGCTGCATCTCCAGCATCCTGCAGATGCTCAAGCTGCCCGACGGCACCGTCAAGGTGCTGGTGGAAGGTTCGCAGAGGGCCCGCACCGTCAAGATTGAAGACACCGGCGAGTACTTCACCGCCGACGTGGTCAGCGTGTCCGCTGAAAACGAGGCCTCGCCCGAGATCGAAGCCCTGCGCCGCGCGGTCACGCAGCAGTTCGACCAATACGTCAAGCTCAACAAGAAGATCCCCCCGGAGATCCTCACCTCCATTGCCGGCATCGACGACGCCGGGCGCCTGGCCGACACCATTGCCGCCCACCTGCCGCTCAAGCTGGAGGCCAAGCAAAGCGTGCTCGACCTGTACGACGTGGCCAAGCGCTTGGAAAAGCTGCTGGAGCTGCTCGAGCACGAGGTTGACATCCTGCAGGTGGAAAAGCGCATCCGCGGCCGCGTGAAGCGCCAGATGGAAAAGAGCCAGCGCGAGTACTACCTCAACGAGCAGGTCAAGGCCATCCAAAAGGAGCTTGGCGACGGCGAAGAGGGCGCTGACCTCGAAGAGCTGGAAAAGAAGATCAAGGCCGCGCGCATGCCCAAGGAAGCGCGCCAGAAGGCCGAGAACGAGCTCAAGAAGCTCAAGCTGATGTCGCCCATGTCGGCCGAAGCCACCGTGGTGCGCAACTACATCGACACCCTGGTCAACCTGCCCTGGAGCAAGAAGACCAAGGTCAAGCACGACCTGTCCAACGCCGAAGAGGTGCTCAACGAAGACCACTTCGGCCTGGAAAAGGTCAAGGAACGCATCCTCGAATACCTCGCGGTGCAGCAGCGGGTGGACAAGGTCAAGGCCCCCATCCTGTGCCTCGTGGGCCCGCCGGGCGTGGGCAAGACCTCACTGGGCCAAAGCGTGGCGCGCGCCACCGGCCGCAAGTTCGTGCGCATGGCCCTGGGCGGTGTGCGTGACGAAGCCGAGATCCGCGGCCACCGCCGCACCTACATCGGCTCCATGCCGGGCAAGGTGCTGCAGTCGCTGACCAAGGTGGGCACGCGCAACCCGCTGTTCCTGCTCGACGAAATCGACAAGCTGGGCATGGACTTCCGCGGTGACCCCTCTTCGGCCCTGCTCGAAGTGCTGGACCCCGAGCAGAACCACACCTTCAGCGACCACTACATCGAGGTCGACTTCGACCTCAGCGATGTGATGTTCGTGGCCACCTCGAATTCGATGAACATTCCGCCGGCGCTGCTCGACCGGATGGAAGTGATCCGCCTGTCGGGTTACACCGAAGACGAGAAGGTCAACATTGCGCAGACCTACCTGCTGCCCAAGCAGCGCAAGAACAATGGTGTGAAGGACAGCGAACTCGACGTTCAAGAGGGCGCCATCCGCGGCATCATCCGCTACTACACCCGTGAAGCGGGCGTGCGTTCGCTGGAGCGCGAAGTGGGCAAGATCTGCCGCAAGGTGGTCAAGGGCCTGCAGCTCAAGAAGTACACCGGCACCGTGGTGGTCAATGAGGAGAACCTCAACGACTTCCTGGGCGTGCGCAAGTTCGACTTCGGCCGCGCCGAGAAAACCAACCAGGTGGGCCAGGTGGTGGGCTTGGCCTGGACGGAAGTGGGCGGCGATTTGCTGACCATCGAAGCCGCCGTGATGAACGGCAAGGGCAACATCATCCGCACCGGCCAGCTCGGCGACGTGATGAAGGAGTCGGTGGAGGCTGCGCGCACCGTGGTGCGTTCACGTGCCCGCCTGTTGGGCATCAAGGACGAGCTCTTTGAGAAGCGCGACATCCACATCCACGTGCCCGACGGCGCCACGCCCAAAGACGGCCCCAGCGCGGGTATTGCCATGACCACCGCCTTCGTGTCGGCGCTCACGGGCATCCCGGTGCGCTCAGACGTGGCCATGACCGGCGAGATCACCCTGCGCGGCGAGGTCACGGCCATCGGCGGCCTGAAGGAAAAGCTGTTGGCGGCGCACCGCGGCGGCATCAAGACCGTGATGATCCCGGAAGAGAATGTGAAGGACCTGCAGGACATTCCGGAGAATGTGAAGAACCACATCGAGATCGTGCCGGTGAAGTGGATCGACAAGGTGCTGGAAGTGGCCCTGGCCGGCAAGCCGCAGCCGCTGCCCGACGAAGAGCCCGCTGCGCCCGTGAAGGAAGGCGACACGACCGCTGCCAAGGCCCCGCCGGCCGAAGCCGGTGGTGAGGCCATCAAGCACTGAGGGGGCCACCCCACGCCCTGGGCGTGGGGGAATTGCAAAGGCCGGCCAAACTGTTGTATAGTAGAGGGCTCGGTGGATGTGCAACCAAACATATCCGATCCAGACGATCAGCCGAGACCGTGACCAGCGCAAGCCGGTACACATGCGGGAATAGCTCAGTTGGTAGAGCGCAACCTTGCCAAGGTTGAGGTCGCGAGTTCGAGCCTCGTTTCCCGCTCCAAATTCCACGAAAAGGGAAGCCCAGGCTTCCCTTTTTTGTCGGCGGTGCTCCGCTTGCGCTGCCGGCACAGTTTTGAAGGGCGTGCTAACCTGCACCCCTACAGCGTGGCGCGATAGCAAAGCGGTTATGCCCCGGATTGCAAATCCGGTTAGGGCGGTTCGACTCCGCCTCGCGCCTCCACCTCACATTCCGTTGGACCCCTGGCTTAGGCTGTCGTAGGCGGCCTAGACCGCAATCGCTTCCATCAGCCGAGCACGGTCCGAA
>RFPX01000066.1 GCA_009925955.1 Betaproteobacteria bacterium | reverse complement strand
CCGGAGCGCACCAGCGAGTCGACGATCTCCAGGGCCTGCTCGCCCGTGTCGGGCTGGCTGATGAGCAGGTCTTGCAGGTTCACGCCCAGTTTTTGGGCGTACTGCACATCCAGCGCGTGTTCGGCATCGATGAAGGCACAGGTGCCGCCGAGCTTCTGCATTTGGGCGACCACTTGCAGGGTGAGGGTGGTTTTGCCCGAGGATTCGGGGCCGTAGATCTCGATGACCCGACCGCGTGGCAGACCGCCGACGCCCAGGGCGATGTCCAGCCCCAGTGAGCCGGTGGAGACCACCTGAATGTCTTCAACGGCTTCGCCTTCGCCCAGCCGCATGATGGAGCCTTTGCCAAACTGCTTTTCAATCTGGGCCAGGGCGGCGGCCAGGGCTTTGGCTTTCTCGGTGTTCAGGGCTTTGACGGGTGCATCCATGGAAATCTCCGGTTCGATTGAGGGGTGGCGGACAGGGCCTGCGCCCTGGGCATGGTGGGAAGTCTGCGGGTTCTCAGGCTCATAGCGTGAGCCTGTGCGGGGTTGAAAAACGGGCGCTGGGCGGCGAATGTCGGCTGCCGGGCGCTGGGCGGACTCCACTCCATGAACTGGATATTCGTACAGTATAGCCGGCCCGTCAATCCCGCCCAAGGGGTGGGTGCGGGCCCCCAGACCCCCTGGAACACCCGCAAGGGGTGTGGCACGGCCCCTCCCTAGAATGAACGCCAAAGACCGACCGCAGCCAAGCGGCGAGAACCGTTCAAGCGCGAGCGAGGAGACAGCCCCATGCGCATCCTGATAGCCGAAGACGACCAGGTACTGGCCGATGGCCTGCTGCGCACGCTGAGGGGCAACGGCTACGCGGTGGACCATGTGGCCAGCGGCTCCGAAGCCGACGCGGCGCTGTCCACCCAAGAGTTCGACTTGCTGATCTTGGACCTGGGCCTGCCCCGTTTGCACGGGTTTGAGGTGCTCAAGAAGCTGCGCGGGCGTGGCAGCGCCACCCCGGTGCTCATCCTCACCGCCGCCGACAGCGTGGAGCAGCGCGTCAAGGGCCTGGACCTGGGGGCCGACGACTACATGGCCAAACCCTTTTCCCTGCAGGAGTTGGAGGCCCGCGTGCGCGCCTTGGCGCGCCGCGGCATGGGGGTGGCCAGCAACGTGATCAAGCACGGCCCCTTGACCTTCGACACCACGGGGCGGGTGGCCTACATCAACGACGCGATGGTGGAGCTCAGCGCGCGTGAACTGGGGCTGCTGGAGGTGCTGCTGCAGCGTGCCGGTCGCTTGGTCAGCAAGGACCAGTTGGTGGAGCGCCTTTGCGAATGGGGTGACGAGGTGAGCAACAACGCCATCGAGGTCTACATCCACCGCTTGCGCAAGAAGATCGAGCAGGGCCCCATCCGCATTGCCACCGTCCGTGGCTTGGGCTACTGCCTGGAGAAGATCCCTGGCTGAGCCCAAAGCGCCGGCGCCACGCCGCCGAGGATCCCAACGCTCGCTGTTCGGCGAGATGTTGGACTGGATGCTGGTGCCCCTGCTGCTGTTGTGGCCGCTGAGCGTCGCCCTGACCTGGCTGATTTCGCAGAACATCGCCAACAAGCCGCACGACCGCGAACTGGAGTACCTGGTGCAGGCCGTGGCGCGCGAGCTGGTTCGCCTGCCAGACGGGCCCAACGCCACGCGCGTGGGCCTGGATTTCCCGCTGGAGGCGTTGCTGGTGGGCCAGGCCGATGGCCATCGGCAGGTGCAAGTGCTGGGGCTGCACGGCGAACTGGTGGTGGGCAATGCGGCGCTGCCATTGCCCCCCCAAGAGGTGTCGGCCTTGGAGCCTGTGCAGCGGGGGACGGTCAACGACCGTATTCTCTTGGCCGACATCGAGGTGGACGAAGTGCCCATGCGGGTGGCCTGGATGTGGCTGTACGAACGGGTGGAACGGTCCGGCGAGCAGCCGCCGCTGGTCCAGGTGGCTGAAACCTTGGGCGAGCGTAGCCTCTTGGCCACCGAGGTGCTCAAGGGCGTGCTGCTGCCCCAGTACGCGATCCTGCCCTTGGCCGTCTTGCTGGTGTGGATGGCGCTGAGCCGGGGCTTGGCCCCGCTGGAGGTGTTGCAGCGCCGGATTCGCGCGCGGCGCAGCCAGGATTTGTCCCCCATCGACCCCCGTGACGCGCCGGAAGAGGTGACCCCACTGGTCAATGCGGTCAACGACCTGTTGTCGCGCCTGGAGCAGTCGGTGGCCACACAGAAGCGCTTTCTGGCCGATGCGGCTCACCAGCTGAAGACCCCCTTGGCGGGCCTGCGGATGCAGGCCGAGTTGGCGCAGCGCGAGATGCTGCAGGGCCAGGATGCCGAGCAGGCCAGGCGCAGCCTGCAGCAGATCGCCAGGGCCTCGCAAAACGCCACCCGCATGGTCAACCAGCTGCTGGCCATGGCGCGGGCCGAGGACCCCGAGCAGGCCTTGCGCCGCCAGCGTGTGGACCTGCAGGCCATCGCCTTGGAGACGGTGGAAGATTTCGTGCAACGGGCCCTGGACCTGCGCATCGACCTCGGTTACGAGCCGCCGCCCCCGCCGCCGCCAGGACGGGCCCCGCTGCAGCTGCTGGGCCAGCCGGTGCTCATCCGCGAGCTGCTTCGCAACCTGGTGGACAACGCCTTGATCTACACACCCGCTGGCGGCACCGTCACCGTTCGGGTGCTGCACGACCACTACGGGCGCGTGGCGGTGCTGCAGGTGGAGGACAGCGGCGTGGGCATACCCGAGGCCGAGCGTGAACTCGTGTTCCAGCCCTTTTACAGGGCCTTGGGGACCGAGGTTGATGGATCCGGTCTGGGGCTGGCCATCGTGCGCGAGATCGTGGATCGGCACGGGGGGACGATCAGCGTGGAGGACACCCGCAGCCGCGGCCCGGGCGTGACCCACCCGGGCACCCGCTTCTCGGTGCGCTTCAATGCCGCACCCTTGGCCTGATCAGCGCAGCCAGCCCTTGCGGCGGAAGTAGATGAAGGGTGCGGCCACCGATGCCAACATCAGCGCAATGCCAAAGGGGTAGCCGTACTCCCACTGCAGCTCGGGCATGAACTGGAAATTCATGCCGTAGATGCTGGCAATCAACGTGGGCGGCAACAGCCCCACACTGGCCACGGAGAAGATCTTGATGATCTTGTTCTGGTTGATGTTGATGAAGCCGACGGTTGCATCCATCAGGAAGTTGATCTTGTCAAACAGGAAGGCGGTGTGTGAGTCCAGCGAGTCGATGTCGCGCAGGATCTGGCGCGCTTCTTCGAACTGCTCGGCACCGAGCATCCGACTGCGCATCATGAAGCTCACGGCGCGTCGGGTGTCCATGACGTTACGGCGGATACGGCCGTTCAAGTCTTCCTCGCGCGCGATGGCCGACAGCACCTGGGCCGCCGCCTCGTCGTTGACGTCTTGCTTGAGCACCCGTGCGCTGACCAGCTCGAGCCGGTCATAGATGCCCTCCAGGGTGTCGGCCGAATACTCGGCATCGGCATCGTAGAGCTTGAGCAGCACGTCCTTGGCGTCCTCGATCAGCGAGGGGGTGCGACGCGCGCGCAGGCGCAGCAGGCGAATGACGGGAATGTCCTCCTTGCGCACCGAGAACAGGACGCCGGCCTGCATGATGAAGGCCACCCGCACGTTGCGCGGGCCATCGGCATCGTCGACCAGAAAGTCCGATCGGATGTGCAGTTCGCCGTTGTCCTCCTCATAGAAGCGGGCCGACTCTTCGATGTCGTCGTCCACCGCATCCTCGGGAATCGTCAGGCCATAGCGGGACGACACCCAGGCCTTTTCCTCTGCAGTGGGGGCTTCAAGGTCGACCCACACGGGTGCCAGGCGCACCAGGTCGTGGGGTCCATGGATTTCCTGCTGCAGCAGCCGGCCGCGTTGGCCGTCGCTGTCCAGCGTGAACACATTGAGCATGTGCCGCGTCTCCGCTTTGCCTGACGGACCTGCCACTGCTTGGGCGGCGGGTTCGTACGGCCGGGGTTGTGAGGGAAGTGAAATCCGTCAACCCCGCGCGGCGATTGGGTCTGAGCCGTCAAGGGCTCAGGGCGGTGGGATGAGCCTGGTCAACAGGGCTCCACCGCGGCGCAGGGGACGGTCACCAAGGGTGACTGGGGTCCAAGCGTGGCTCCGGTAGTTCGCTTGGTTTGGATTATGTCACCCCAGGGCTGCCGGTGCGGGCTTTCGGGGGCCACGGGTCCCTTGCCAATCGGTTGTTTCGGGCGTACCCTGGGCCTGACATCGGGCTGACATTTCAAGCTGGCAGACCAGAAACACGATGGCGCGGCTGGGGCCCGATGGGCAAGCGTTTAAACCTCATCAACCCTCTTGGCGGAAGTGACGCTTCATGTCAAGGGCCGCGACATCTTTGTGGAGCAGAGCCACGAAGACCTTTACGCCGCCATTGACCAGCTCATGGACAAACTAGACCGGCAAGTGGTGCGCCACAAAGACCGGGTGCAAGACCACCACCACGATTCCCCCAAGCGCAGCCTGTCGATCAACGGCTGAGCCGCGGGCCATGGGCCCGCGACGGCGCAAACCCAGGGGTGGCTCGGCCACCCCTTTTGCTTGGGCGCGCGGCCCTTGGGCATGGGCTCACATTTAGTCGGGCGCGCAGGCGGTGTCGTTCCTATAATCTCCCACCGATTTCGCCGCGCCAGCGCCATGAACCGACTCGCCGCCATCCTGCCACCCGCCCATGTGCTGGTGGATGTGGACGTCACCAGCAAGAAGCGCGTGTTCGAGCATGCCGGTCTGCTGTTTGAGAACCTGCAGTCGATCCCGCGCGCCACCGTCAGCGACAACCTGTTCGCCCGTGAGCGCCTGGGTTCCACCGGATTGGGCCACGGGGTGGCCATTCCCCATGGGCGCATCAAGGGATTGAAGAACCCCATGGCCGCGGTGCTGCGGGCCCGCGAGCCCATCGCCTTCGATGCCCCTGACGACGAACCGGTGAGCCTGCTCATCGTGCTGCTCGTGCCCGAGGCCGCCACGCAGCGGCACTTGGAAATCTTGTCTGAGATCGCCGAACTGCTCAGCGACCGCGCCTTGCGCGAACGGCTCAAGACCGAGCCCGACGCGGCCACGGTACACCGGCTGATTCAGGAGTGGCAACCCTTGAAGTCGGTGGCTTGAACCCCCCAGAGCGCTCTTCTTCCCGCCGCCGGCAGGCACTGCTGAGTGCCGAGGCGCTGTTCGAGGAACACCGGGACACCCTGCGCTGGGAGTGGGTGGCCGGCCATGCCCACCCTGAGCGCCACTTTGCAGAGTCGGCCATTGCCCAAGCGCGGTCGGCGGCCGACCTTATTGGCTACCTCAACTACATCCACCCCTACCGGGTGCAGCTGGTGGGTTCACGCGAAGTGGCCTACCTCAGCCACCCGTCGGCCGAAGTGGCCGAGCGGCGGATTTCCCGCATCGTCACCCTGGAGCCCCCAGTGCTGATCGTGGCCGATGCGCAGACGCCGCCAGACCGGCTGGTGGCCATGTGCGACCGCGCCGAGATTCCCCTGTTCCAAACCAGCAGCTCCGCGGGCCATGTGATCGACGTGCTGCGCACCTACTTGGGCCACTTGCTGGCCGAGCGGACCACGCGGCATGGGGTGTTCATGGACATCTTGGGCCTGGGGGTGCTGCTCACGGGCGAATCGGGCCTGGGCAAGAGCGAACTCGGCTTGGAGCTGGTGTCCCGCGGGCATGGACTGGTGGCCGACGACGCGGTGGATCTTTTCCGTGTGTCGCAGACCGCCATCGAGGGGCGGTGCCCCGCCTTGCTGATGAACCTCATGGAGGTGCGCGGCATCGGCCTGCTGGACATCAAGGCCATCTTTGGCGAAACCGCGGTGCGCCGCAAGATGCGCCTGAAGCTGATCGTGCACCTGGTGCGCCGCGAGACCATGGAGCGCGAATTCGAGCGCCTGCCCCATGAGCCACTGTACGAGGAAGTGCTGGGCCTGCCGGTGCGCAAGGTGGTGATTGCCGTGGACGCCGGGCGCAACCTGGCGGTGTTGGTGGAGGCTGCCGTGCGCAACACCGTGCTGCAGCTGCGGGGCATCGACACCTATCAAGAGTTCCTCAGCCGCCACCAGGCGGCCATGGAAAGCGGCGCGATCAGCGGGGGCGGTGCGGGCAGTCCCGCTTCAGACACTCCGCATACAGCGACAGGCTGTGGTCGGCCAGCTCAAAGCCGCGCTCCTGCGCAATGGCGCGTTGGCGGGCCTCAATCGCGGGGTCATAGAACTCTTCAACCCGGCCGCAGCTCAGGCACACCAGGTGGTCGTGGTGCTGGCCCTGGTTGAGTTCAAAGACGGACTTGCCGCTTTCGAAGTTGCTGCGCGTGAGCAGCCCGGCCTGCTCGAACTGCATCAGCACCCGGTACACCGTGGCCAGGCCGATGTCGGCGTCCTCGGCCAACAAGGCGCGGTACACATCCTCGGCCGTCATGTGGCGCAGCGCGGTCTTCTGGAATACCTCCAGAATCTTGATGCGGGGCAGCGTGGCCTTCAGGCCGCTGCTCTTGAGTTCGTCGGCGTGGGACATGGGGGGGAGCCCTCTTCCTGGGGGCATCGGGGCCGGGGGCAGGCCACTAGAATGGACGCATCATAGCCAGTGCACGCCCTACACGGGCGCACCTTCGATGCAAGCCCATCCTATGCTGTCAGCAGCCCCGCGTGCCCCCCGGGCCATCCAGCCATCGTTGAGCGCAGCAGCGTGCTTGGCGCTGGTCCTGCTGGGCGGCTGCGCTTCGCGCCCGGATGCGGTGGCCCTGCGCGCGCCGGGTCTTTTGGAGCGCCTGACCCCCTACCGGGTGGACATCCAACAGGGCAATGTCGTCACCCGCGAGCAGCTGGCACTCATCAAGCCTGGCATGCCCCGCGAAGACGTGCGAGACATCCTGGGCAGCCCCATGCTCACCGATGTCTTCCACGCCAACCGTTGGGATTTCGTCTTCGTCAGCCAACGCTCGGGCAGCACCGACAAGTCGCCCACGCGTCTGGCCGTGGCGGTGCACTTCAAGAATGGTGTGGTGGAACGTGTGGTGGCGCCTGAGCTGCCCACGGAGCACCAGTTCGTGGCGGGCATGGTGGACCGCCGAGCCCCGGCACCCAAGGTGCCCGC
>RFPX01000065.1 GCA_009925955.1 Betaproteobacteria bacterium | reverse complement strand
CCCCAGCCGGCGGATTCCGAGTGGATTGCTCAAGTATAGAAGGGAAGTTGACTCCCTTAGTGGGATTATGGACTTGAAAAGTTCCTTTGTCCAAGACAACTTGGACGAAAAAGTTTTCATGGTCCCGATAGCGCTTGGCTATCAATCCCCCGCCCCGACCGGATCACCCACCCTTGCCTACGAGGGGCAAGACGGCAGCCGAACCCGCCGAACCGAAGACCTGCTCCTTGATCAGCGCCAACTGGTCGCGCACGCGGGCCGCCTTCTCGAACTCGAGGTTTCGGGCGTGTTCCAGCATCTGTTTTTCCAGCAGCTTGATGCGCTTGCCCAGGTCCTTCTCCGACAAGGTCTCCAGCTCAGCGGCCGCCTGCGCTTGGCGCAAATCGTCTTTGGCCGTCTTGTCGCTGACCACCCCGTCGATCATCTCGCGGACCTGCTTCTTCACACTGCGCGGGGTGATGCCATGCTCCGCATTGAAGGCCATCTGCTTGGTCCGGCGGCGCTCGGTCTCGTCGATGGCGCGGCGCATGGAATCGGTGATCTTGTCGGCATAGAGAATGGCCTGCCCGTTCACATGGCGCGCGGCCCGGCCGATGGTCTGGATCAGGCTGCGCTCGGCCCGCAGGAACCCTTCCTTGTCGGCATCCAAGATGGCCACGAGGGACACCTCGGGAATGTCCAGGCCCTCGCGCAGCAGGTTGATCCCCACCAACACATCGAAGACGCCCAGGCGCAGGTCGCGGATGATTTCCACCCGCTCGACGGTGTCGACGTCGGAGTGCAGGTAACGCACCTTCACCCCGTTGTCGCTGAGGTAGTCGGTGAGCTGCTCGGCCATGCGCTTGGTCAGGGTGGTGATGAGCACCCGCTCACCAATGTCCACACGGTCGCGGATTTCCTGCAGGACGTCGTCGACCTGGTGCGTGGCGGGCCGCACCTGCACCACGGGATCCACCAGGCCGGTGGGCCTCACCACCTGCTCCACCACCTGCCCAGCGTGGCGGTGCTCGTAGTCGGCTGGGGTGGCCGACACGAACAAGACCTGGCGCATCTTGCCCTCAAACTCTTCGAACTTCAGCGGCCGATTGTCTAGGGCAGAAGGCAAGCGGAATCCATATTCCACCAAAGTGGTTTTTCGGGCACGGTCGCCGTTGTACATGCCGCCGAACTGCCCGATGAGCACATGAGACTCGTCGAAAAACATCAGCGCATCGGCCGGCAGGTAGTCGACCAGGGTGGGTGGCGGGTCACCCGGCTGGGCCCCCGACAGGTGCCGGGAGTAGTTCTCGATGCCCTTGCAATGACCCACCTCCTGCAGCATCTCCAGATCGAAGCGGGTGCGTTGCTCCAGGCGCTGGGCCTCCACCAGCTTGCCCATGCCCACCAGCTCGGCCAGGCGCACGCGCAGCTCCTCCTTGATGCCCTCGATGGCCTCCACCACCCGCTCACGGGGGGTCACATAGTGGCTGCCGGGGTACACCGTAAAGCGCGGAATCTTCTGCCGGATGCGGCCGGTCAACGGGTCGAACAGCGAAAGGGATTCCACCTCGGCGTCAAAGAGCTCGATGCGTATGGCCAGTTCGGAGTGCTCGGCCGGAAACACGTCGATGGTGTCGCCCCGCACGCGGAAGGTGCCGCGGGAAAAGTCCGTCTCGTTGCGCTTGTACTGCATGCGAATGAGCTGCGCGATCACGTCGCGCTGCCCCACCGCATCGCCCACGCGCAGCGTCATCACCATCTGGTGGTAGTCAGCTGGGTTGCCGATACCGTAGATGGCGGACACGCTGGCCACGATCACCACGTCCCGCCGCTCGAGCAGGCTCTTGGTGCAGGACAGGCGCATCTGCTCGATGTGCTCGTTGATGGCGCTGTCCTTCTCGATGAACAGGTCGCGCTGGGGCACGTACGCCTCAGGCTGGTAGTAGTCGTAATAGGACACGAAGTACTCCACCGCGTTCTTCGGGAAGAACTCACGGAACTCGGAGTACAGCTGCGCGGCCAGGGTTTTGTTGGGCGCGAACACGATGGCCGGCCGCCCCAATCGGGCGATCACATTGGCCATGGTGTAGGTCTTGCCGGAGCCGGTCACCCCCAACAGGGTCTGAAAGCTCAGGCCGTCCTGCACGCCCTCGACCAATTGGGCGATGGCCGTGGGTTGGTCACCGGCCGGTGGATAGGGCTGAAACAGCTGGAAGGGCGATCCCTCGAAGCTGGCGAACTGGCCTTGCGCGGGTGTCTCTTGGGCAGGGGCTGCTGGGGCCTCGGCCAGGGCGCCCGGGCGTGGCGTGTCGGAGGGGGGCATGGGCACTCGAATGCGGGGTCTGAGGGTGGGCACGGGCGGGCCGCAACTCAGGGTTTAGCCTGAGCCCCCCACTACAATGAGGGGTTTGCTTGGATTTCAGCACAGGACGAACCATGACGCTTTTTGCCGCCGTCGAAATGGCACCCCGCGATCCCATTCTGGGCCTCAATGAACAGTTCAACGCCGACCCCAACCCCGCCAAGGTCAATCTGGGGGTGGGTGTGTACTACGACGAAAACGGCAAGCTGCCCCTGCTGCAATGCGTGGCAGCGGCTGAGAAGGCTTTGATTGAGCAGGCCAAACCCAAGGGCTACCTGCCGATCGACGGGATCGCGGCCTACGACAAGGCCGTGCAAGACCTGGTGTTCGGCAGCCAAGGCGAAGCCGGCCAGGCCCTGGTGGCCAGCGGCCGGGTGGCCACCGTACAGGCCTTGGGCGGCACCGGCGGCCTGAAGGTCGGCGCCGACTTTCTCAAGCGCCTGAACCCCGGCGCCAAGGTGCTGATCAGCGACCCCTCCTGGGAAAACCACCGCGCGCTGTTCACCAACGCGGGCTTCACGGTGGAGGCCTACCCCTACTACGACGCGGCTGCACGGGGCATCAACGTGGCCGGCATGCTGGCCGCGCTGAACGCGGCGCCCGCCGGTACCGTGGTGGTGCTGCACGCCTGCTGCCACAACCCCACGGGCTACGACCTCACGCCGGCGCAGTGGCAAGAGGTGGTCAACACCGTCAAGGCCCGCGGCCTGGTGGCCTTCTTGGACATGGCCTACCAAGGTTTCGGCGAAGGCATTGCGCAAGACGGCGCCGTGGTGGGCCAGTTCATGGCCGCTGGGCTGGACTTCTTCGTGTCCACCAGCTTCTCCAAGAGCTTTTCGATGTACGGCGAACGCGTGGGCGCCCTGAGCGTCGTGTGCGCCAGCAAGGAGGAAGCCGCCCGGGTGCTGAGTCAGCTGAAGATCGTCATCCGCACCAACTACAGCAACCCGCCCACCTTCGGCGCGCAGGTGGTGGCCACGGTGCTCAACACGCCGGCGCTGCGCCAGCAGTGGGAAGACGAGCTGGGCCAGATGCGCGTGCGCATCAAGGCCATGCGCGAGCAGCTGGTGGCCAAGTTGAAGGCAGCGGGCGTGCCCGGCGACCTGTCCTTCATCACCCGCCAAAAGGGCATGTTCAGCTACTCCGGCCTGAACAAGGCACAGATGGAGCGCCTGCGGGGCGAGTTCGGCATCTACGGCGTGGACAGCGGGCGGATCTGCGTGGCCGCGCTCAACGGGCGCAACCTGGACGCGGTGGCTTCGGCGATTGCCAAGGTGGTTTGAAGCGGGTGGTGGCCCGAAGGATTCGCGTCAGCCACCTCGGTTACAAAAGAGATGTTGCAGCGCAGCATCGTTCATGTCACAGTGCGCCTGCCCATACCCGGACACCCCGGCGGGCACTCGGTGTGAGCCCGATCAACCCACCACCCAAAAGGTCTGACCATGTTGTATCAGCTGTATGAGGCCCAACGGGCCCTCCTGGCCCCGTTCTCGGAGTTCGCCAGCGCATCGTCCAAGCTGTACAACCACCCGCTGTCGCCCTTCACGCACACGCCGATGGCGCAGCGCATCTCCGCGGGCCTGGACCTCATGCACCGCCTGGCCAAGGACTACGAGAAGCCCGCTTTCGCCATTCAGAGCGTGCGGGTAGGCGGGCCCGCCAGCGGCGCCGAGGTGGCCGTGCAGGAGCAGGTCGCCATCGAGAAGCCCTTTTGCCGCCTGCTGCGCTTCAAGCGCTTCAGCGACGACCCCAAGGTCTTGGCGGCGATGAAGGCCCAGCCCGTGGTGCTGGTGGTGGCGCCGCTGTCGGGCCACCACGCCACCTTGCTGCGCGACACCGTGCGCAGCCTGCTGCAAGACCACAAGGTCTACATCACCGATTGGACCGACGCCCGCATGGTGCCCGTCGATGCAGGCCCCTTCCACCTGGATGACTACGTGGCGTATGTGCAAGAGTTCATCGCCCACATCGGTCCGCAGGTGCACGTGATCAGCGTCTGCCAGCCCACGGTACCGGTGTTGGCCGCCATTTCGCTGAATGCAAGCCAGGGCGCAACCCTGCCGCGCACGATGACCATGATGGGCGGGCCTATCGATGCCCGCCGATCCCCCACCGCGGTCAACAACCTGGCCATGAACAAGAGCCACGAGTGGTTCCAGAATAACGTGATCCACCAGGTACCAATGAACTACCCGGGTGCGGGACGATCGGTGTACCCGGGCTTCCTGCAGCACACCGGCTTCGTGGCGATGAACCCCGACCGCCACATGAGCTCGCACTACGACTATTTCCTGGACCTGATTCGCGGCGATGGCGACAGCGCAGAGAGCCACCGCCAGTTCTACGACGAATACAACGCGGTGCTGGACCTGCCGGCCGAGTACTACCTCGACACCATCAAGACGGTCTTCCAGGACTTTGCCCTGGTCAACGGCACCTGGAAAGTGCGCGGCCAATTGGTGCGGCCGCAAGACATCCGCGGCGTGCGCTTGCTGACGGTCGAAGGCGAGCTCGACGACATCTCGGGCGCCGGACAAACCCGCGCGGCGCTGGACTTGTGCAGCGGCATTCCCGCCCAGCACAAGCGCCACTTCGACGTCCTGGGCGCCGGGCATTACGGCATCTTCAGCGGACGGCGATGGCGCGAGGTGGCCTACCCTGAGGTGCGGCGCTTCATCGCGCAGGGCGCCGCCGTGGTGAGCAAAAGCGCGACAAAGACCACGACCCCGCAGGGCCGCAAGCGGACCCGCTAGCATGGGGGTTTGGATGCACCGCATCTGCACGGACTGACCGACCCCACCGTGGCCTCGCCCGAACCGCTTTCGCCGCTGGCCGAACGGCTCAACAACGCCCTGCCGCAAACCCAGTGCACCCGCTGTGGTTACCCCGACTGCCGCGCCTACGCACAGGCCATGGCAGATGGGCAAGCGGCCATCAACCAATGCCCCCCAGGCGGCGCCCAAGGCATTGCCCGCCTGGCGCAGTTGACGGGCCAGCCCGTGGTGGCGCTGAACCCTGCCAATGGAACGGAAGGCCCGCGCCAGTTGGCGGTGATCGACGAAAACTGGTGCATTGGCTGCACCCTGTGCATCAAGGCCTGCCCCGTCGACTGCATCATCGGGGCCTCCAAACTCATGCACACGGTGATCGAAGACCAGTGCACGGGCTGTGAGCTCTGCATCCCGGCCTGCCCCGTGGACTGCATCAGCCTGCACAACGTGACGCCAGGGGCCAGCGGTTGGGCCGCCTGGAGCGCCGAACAAGCCCAGGCTTCCCGTGGGCGTTATGAGTTCCGTACGGCGCGCCTGCTGCGTGACAAGCAAGAACAGGAGGCCCGGCTGGCGGCCAAGGCAGCTGCCAAGCTGCAAGACCTGGCGGCGCATTCCAGCCTGCAGGATCCCCAAGCGCTGGCCCACAAGAAGTCCGTGGTGGAAGCAGCCCTGGCCCGCGCGCGACAAGCGCGCGACGATTCCAACTGAGCCGCCGGCAGACTTCCCGCCGGCCGTCAACGGTGTCTGCCCATGAACCGACAACAGATTGACACCTTCTTCGAGACCCTGCGCGCGGCCAACCCCCAGCCGCAGACCGAACTCGCCTACTCCAGCGTCTTTGAGCTCTTGGCAGCGGTCTTGCTCTCGGCACAGGCCACCGATGTGGGCGTGAACAAGGCCACGCGCGGCCTCTTCGCCTGCGCCCCCACCCCGCAAAAGATGCTGGAACTGGGCGTGACGGGCATCGAACACCACATCCGCACCATCGGCCTGTTTCGCACCAAGGCCAAGAACCTGCACGAGACCTGCCGGCTGCTGCTGGAGCGCCATGACGGCCAGGTGCCGCGTGAACGCTCGGCCCTGGAGGCCTTGCCAGGGGTGGGACGCAAGACCGCCAACGTGGTGCTCAACGTCGCCTTCGGAGAGCCGACGATGGCGGTGGACACGCACATCTTTCGGGTCAGCAACCGCACCGGCCTGGCACCGGGCAAGACGCCCTTGGCTGTGGAAGAAGCCCTGCTGCGCCGCGTGCCGCAAACCTTTTTGGTGGACGCCCACCATTGGCTGATCCTGCACGGCCGATATGTCTGCCAGGCCCGAAGCCCCCGCTGTTCCGCTTGTGCGGTCCGCGCCTGCTGCGACATGGGGCGGCGCCAGGCGCGGTGAAGCACCCGCTCGGCCATTGGGGCGGTGCTGCCTACAATCAAAGACGATTCCCCACCCCGGTCCAACATGCCCACTCTTGAAGACCTTGCCAGCCGCGTGGAACACCTGCTGGTGCGGCACGCGGAGCTTCAGCGCACGCAGCACCTCCTGCAGCAGCAGGTGCAGGAGCTCACCGCCGAACGCGACGCCCTGCGGGGCCGCTTGAGCAACGCGCGCAGCCGGCTCGACGCCCTGATCGCACGGGTGCCCCCGGGCGCATGGCCCCAGGCTCAGGACACGGCGGCCGGAGGCGAAGAATGAAACAGGTTGAAGTGACGATCCTGGGCCAGAGTTACCTGCTGGCCTGCCCCGACGACGGGAAAGAGGCCCTGTTGCAGGCGGTGGCCACCGTGGACCGTGAGATGAGTGCCATCCGCGACGCGGGCAAGGTCAAGGCGCGAGAGCGCATGGCCGTGCTGGCAGCCCTGAACCTGGCCTACCGGCTGGCGGAGCGGGACCTGAGCGCCGAGCCACGCCCCTACCCGGCGAGCCAAGACGAGCCGCGCATCGATGTGGATGGCCTGGTTCGCCGCCTGGACGAGGTGCTGGCCGAAGACGGCCGCTTGCTGTAGCGGCGTACACTTTGCCGGTCCGTTGCCTTCGCGCAGGTTTTTATTTCCTTGAACCGATGCTCTCTGGAGCCCGGGCTTGGAACATC
>RFPX01000064.1 GCA_009925955.1 Betaproteobacteria bacterium | reverse complement strand
CGACCGTCTTGCCCTTGATCTGTTTGATGCCAGCGCCGGAGCCCACCGATTGGTAGTTCACACGGGCACCCGATGCTTTGTGAAACGCATCGGCCCATTTCGCGTAAACCGGTGCTGGGAACGACGCGCCGGCACCGGTGACGTCCTGGGCGCAGGCCAGGCCGGACAGCAAGGGGAACACAACAGCCGCGGCCAGGGCGGTCCGCGACCAAGTTTTCAGGAAGGACATCTGACGGAACCTGTGGGATCGTGGAAAGAGAGCGCCACACTCTACGGGCGGTGTGTGACGGTTTCGTGACAAGTCACGTCAGCAGTGTGTCACACCCCGTCCCCGGCGCCCCTTGGCGTCGACCTCGACCCCGTGGGTTTGCCGATCAACTTCAAAGTAAGCAAGCGCCTACTTGTCATTTCAACGGCCCACAATCTCCAACAACTCCACCTTGAAACGCAAGGGGGTGTTGGGTGGGATCTTGCCCCCACCGGCACCGCGCTCACCGTAGGCCGTGGCGGCCGGGCAGTTCAGCGTGGCCGCGCCGCCCACCGGAATCTGCTGCACACCCTGGGTCCAGCAAGGAATCACGCGGTTGAGGGGGAAGGTGGCCGGCTGTTTGCGCTCGTAGGACGAATCAAACACCCGGCCGTCCTCAAAAGTGCCCTCGTAGTGGACCCTCACGGAGTCGGTGGCTGCCGGGTAGGACAAGGGCGCGCGGCCCGCTCGGGTGAGGGTCACCTCCACGCCGTTGGGCAAGGTTCGGGCAACGCCGACCTTCACCGGCTCTGGGGCTGGCGCCGTGGCTGGGGCCTGGGTTTGGGCCTGCGCGGGCGCAGGCTGCGGCGCCAAAGCCACCAGGGCTGCCAAGGGCACCAGCAGCCAGCCTGCCGGTGCGGCCCATGAATGCCCCGCCCGTACGGGCTGAGCCGCGTGCAGGCTGGAGCGGGGGTATCGGGTGATGTTCACAAGAAGGGTCCTTTCTCAAAGTCCATGCGCCAACAGTTCGGCCAGCCGGGTGCAAACCCACTGCACCTCCTCGGGTGCCAAACCCACACTGGGGTGCTGCAGCCCCTGAGCCAGCTTGGGGGTTACCGCTTCTGCCGTCACACCCAACTCGGCCACCAAGGCACGGGCCTGGGGGGCCAAGCCCTGTGCGAGGTCCTCACAGCACTCATAGCGCGACAGGATGTGGTGCCACGGCTCGGTCAAGCGGCGACCCGCGCCGGCTTGGAACAGCGCCAGAAAGGAGTCGGGCACCACGATCTGCGATTCGCTCATGGGGTGATTGTGGGGCCTGAGGCACCACCGGCTGCGCCATACTGTGACAGGCTCAGCCCGGGGAGGGCACCACCACGGGTGCCCCCTCACGTGGGCCTTGCGTACCCCGACCACACCATGTATCCGGCCTTCTTCCTGCCTGACCCAGCCCACCCGGGGCGTTTTGTGCCCACCGAGGCCACGGTCGGCCCGTGGTCGGCCCAAACCCAACACGGTGGCCCACCGATCGCGCTGTTGAGTCAAGCGCTGGCGGACCACCCCAGCGCGGTGCCCATGGAGCTGGGCCGTGTGACGGTTGAATTCATGGGGCCGGTGCCCCTGGACACCTGCGACATTCAGGTGCAGGTGCTTCGGCCCGGCAAACGGGTGCAGCTGCTGCAGGCCCAATACAGCGTTCAGGGCAAGCCGGTGCTGACCGCCCAGGCCTGGCGCCTGGCGCGCGAGCCGGGCATTTGCCCCGCCGTGCCCGACACCTTTGCCGTGCCCTCGATCCCTGGCGAGGAATGCCAGCGCTTCTTTCCCGGAACGGATGGCTTTCCCTACGGACGCTCCCTGGAGTGGCGCTTTGTCGAAGGGGGCTTTGACAGCCTGGGGCCGGCCACCGTGTGGGCCCGTCTGCGCATTCCCCTGGTGCTGGGTCAAGCCACCAGTGGATTGGCCGGCATGCTGACGATGCTGGACTCCGCCAACGGCATCAGCGCCGAGCTCGACTTCCAGCGCTGGAGCTTCGTTCCCGTGGATCAGACCGTGAACCTGCACCGCATGCCCACAGGCCCCTGGTTCGGCATGGCCGCGCGCACCGTCATCAACGATGGCGGTATCGGCACCACCAGCACCGTGATGTTCGACCAACACGGTGCGATAGGACAGAGCCTGCACACCCTCTTTGTTCGTCCCAAGCCGGGCATCTGAACGGTGCCGTCCTCAACCCCAAGCCCAGGAGATTCCCCCATGACCCGCAGTGCCACCGCCACGCCACGCTTTGCCGCCCTGCTCTTGCTGGCCACCACCGTGATCAGCGCACCGACGGCGCACGCGGCAACTCCCCCAAGCGCGGGTGCCGCAGCGCCCGCGTCGGCTGCTTCGGCACCGGCCAGTGGCTCCTGCAACCAGCAGGCCGCCGACAGGAAACTGGCCGGCGCCGCGAAGTCCTCTTTCCTCACAAAGTGCGAGCGAGAGGCCACCGAGCGTTGTGAAGCAGCCGCCACCGAGAAGAAACTCGCGGGTGCCGCCCGAACCGGTAATGTCAACAAGTGCGTGAAGGAAGCCGTGGGCGGCTGAGCCCACACGCCCAACCCACGCGTCTGAACACGGGGCCCGCCAAGCCGCGCAGAGGCCGGGCCCCACGTGCCACACCATGTGCCAATTGCTCGGGCTCAACGCCAACACGCCGACAGACCTTGTGTTCAGCTTCACCGGCTTCGCCACGCGGGCCGATGAGCACCGAGACGGGTTTGGGATCGGCTTCTTTGAAGGGCCAGGGGCGCGCCTGTTCGTTGACACCGTCAGTGCGCGGGTGTCACCCGTGGCCGAGATGATCCGCCGCTACCCGCTGCGCAGCCAGCACATCATTGCCCACATCCGGAAAGCCACGCAGGGGGCTGTGGCGCTGGAGAACACCCACCCCTTTATGCGAGAGCTGTGGGGCCGCTATTGGGTCTTTGCGCACAACGGCCATCTCACCGACTATGAACCCAAGCTGCACGCGGCCTACCGCCCGGTGGGCACCACCGACAGCGAGCGTGCCTTTTGCTGGCTCATGCAGGAGCTGGCCAAGAACCACGCGAGTCTGCCTTCCGTTGAACACTTGAGCCAGACGCTGCGGGAGCTGGTGCCGCAGGTGGCCCGACACGGCACCTTCAACTTCCTGCTCAGCAACGGGCAAGCCCTGTGGGCCCACTGCAGCACGCGGCTACACGCACTGGAGCGAGCCCATCCCTTTGCCACGGCCCAGCTGCGCGATGATGAGCTGACGGTGGACTTCGCCCCGCTGACCACCGTTCAAGACCGCGTGGCCATCGTCGTCACCGAGCCGCTGACCACCAACGAAGACTGGGTCGCCCTCAACAGTGGGGAACTTGCGGTGTTTGTCGACGGTCGAAGACTCCCACCATGACCAACCCTGTGCAGGACCGCAGCTCCGGGCCTGCGCACGCCTTGCAGCTGCGCAGCGTGCGCTATGCCTACCCGGGCGCCACAGCCCCCACCCTTGACCTGGAGGCCTTGAGCCTGCCATGCGGTGAGCGGTTGATGCTGCGCGGGCCCAGCGGCTGCGGCAAGAGCACCTTGTTGTCCCTGGCCGCCGGGGTATTGCTCGCCCAAGACGGTTCGGTGGAACTCATGGGGCGCGCGTGGGCACCGATGAGCGCTGCCCAGCGCGACGCCCACCGAGTGGACCACGTGGGCTATATCTTTCAACAGTTCAACCTGCTGCCTTATCTGGGCGTGTTGGACAACGTGCTGCTGCCCTGCCGGCTCTCCAAGCACCGCCGCCTGCAGGCAACATCCCTGCACGGCAGCATCGAAGCCGCAGGTGCCGCCCTGTTGGACGCCCTGGAGTTGCCGGCCGCTGTGCACCGCAGGCCCGCCTCGGAACTGTCGGTTGGTCAACAGCAGCGTGTGGCCGCTGCACGCGCGCTGATCGGACAACCCGACGTCGTGATTGCCGATGAGCCCACCTCGGCCCTGGACGAAGACCGACGAGAAGCCTTCATGCGTCTGCTGCTGCAAGCACACGGGCGCGCGGGCTCGGCGCTGTTGTTCGTCACCCATGACGCGCGCCTGGCCCATCATTTCGATCGGGTGGTGGACCTGCCCAGCATCAACCGGGCCACCCAGGCCCCTCAAGCCCGATGACCAGCCTGCTGAACATCGCTTGGGCCAGCGCTTGGCACCGCCGCTTCGCGCTGTCGCTGGTGGTGCTGTGCCTGGCGTTGTCGACCTTTCTGTTGCTGACCGTGGAGCGCGTGCGCCACGATGTGCGAGAAAACTTCTCGAATGCAGTGTCAGGGACCGACCTGATCGTGGGCGCTCGCAGTGGTGCGGTGCAACTGATGCTGTACTCGGTGTTTCGCATGGGGCAACCCACACAGACCATCGAGTACGCCACCGTGCAGGCCTTGCGCCAAGACCCAGCGGTGAAGTGGGTGGTGCCCCTTGCCTTGGGCGACACACACCGCGGGTTCCCGGTGGTGGCCACCACACCCGAGTACTTCGAACACTTTCGCTACGGGCCACGCCTGCCACTGGCACTGCGCGAGGGCCGGCGCTTTGAGGGCGTCTTCGAGGCGGTGTTGGGGGCCGATGTGGCGCGGCAGCTGGGCTACACCTTGGGCCAGCGCTTGGTGCTGCGCCACGGCAGCGGCACCCTGGACACCGCTGACCACGCGGACATGCCCTTCACGGTGGTCGGCATCTTGGCGCGCACGGGCACACCCGTGGACCGGTCGGTGCACATCGGGCTGCAGGGCATGCAGGCGCTGCACATCGATTGGATGGCCGGCATGCCGGTGCCCGGAGCTGGCCTGATGGCGGTGGTGATGACGGCGTTGGAGCAACGGCGCCGTGAACTGGCCGTGCTGCGGTCCGTGGGTGCCGGGCCCCGTTGGGTGTTCATGCTGCTGCTGGTCGAGGGGCTGCTGATCAGCCTCACCGGTGCGGCCCTGGGGGGGCTGGCATGGGCCCTGGCCCTATGGGCCGGCGCTCCGTGGGTGCAGGCGGCGTACGGCATCATCCTCACCTCGGGGCTTCCCACCCTGGCCGAAGTGGCCTTGGCTGCCGCGGTGGTCCTGGCCGGCGTGGTGTCCAGCCTTTGGCCCGGTTGGCGCGCCTACCGGCTGAGCCTGGCCGATGGCCTGACCCCCCGTGGGACCTGAAGCCACCGCCGTGTACGGCCAACGCCCCGTAACGCTGAACAGTCTTGCCACCATGATCCACACCGCCCGCCCTCGACCGCTCGCCGCTTCCACACCCGCCCTGGCCCTCATGCTCGCCGCTGGGCTGTTCTTCCTCGGGGCCACCCACTCCGCCGCCTGGGCCCAAGCGGGTTCGGCGCGGCAAGCCCAAACCGTGCGCACCCTCACCTGGGAAGAGCTCGTGCCCAAGGATTGGGACCCCATGGCCCTGTTCCGCGACAAGCCCACGGCGCTGATCCGCGAAGGCAGCGCGGCCGAGCGCGAGCTCATGCGGGAGATGCGCGAGGTGTGGGACAAGGCACCCACGCGTACCGAGCTCAAGGGCCAGCGGGTGCGGCTGCCGGGCTATGTGGTGCCGCTGGACATGGTGGGCGACAAACTGCAAGACTTCTTGCTCGTGCCCTACTTCGGCGCCTGTGTGCACAGCCCACCGCCGCCGGCCAACCAAATCGTCCACATCACCTTGAAGAAGCCCCAAGCCCTGCGCACCATGGACGTGGTGTGGGTGACCGGCGTGATGGACCTCGAGCGGCAAGACACGGGCATGGGTGTGAGCGGCTACAACATCCGGGCCGATGGGGTGGAGCCCTACAAGGCGCCCGATGGCAAGCGTTGAAAGCCACTCCAAGCCGCTGATGGCGCATTCCCCTGAGAAGGCCTCCCAGCGCAGAGCACTCCTGACCCACTGCGCCGGCGTGGCAGCGGCTTGGTGTGGGGTCGCCCCGTCACCCGCGGCTGCAAGCACCGGGCATGAAGCTCAAGCGGGCTTGGCCGCCCGCATGCGCAGCGGTGGCATCGTGATCGCCTTTCGCCACGCCCTGGCCCCTGGCACCTTTGACCCGCCTGGCTTCGTTCTGGAGTCCTGCCCGACCCAACGCAACCTCAACGATGAAGGCCGAGCCCAAGCCGAGCGCATCGGCCAATGGTTCCGCAGCCAGGGCTTGGTACCCGCGCAGGTGCGCAGCAGCCCCTGGTGCCGATGCCTGGACACGGCCCGCATTGCCTTTGGTGCACAAGCGGTCACACCGTGGCCGGCCCTGGGCTCTCCCGTGGGAACCGCAGAACAGGCCTACCCCGAACACCAGGCGCAGCTGCGCAAGGCGGTCGCCCTGCGCCGTACCCTGGGCGGGTTCGAGGTGTGGGTCACGCACCTGTTCGTGCTGCAGGACCTGGTCGGTCAGGGTTTGGGGCCGGGCGAGGCCCTCCTGCTGCGAGGCGACCCGCGTGCGCCGGACAGCCGATCGGCCCTGCAGGTGTTGGGGCATTGGCGCCCACCATCGGCCTGAACCCTGGCCATCAAAAACGAAGGCCGCTTCACAGCGGCCTTCGGGGCGCCCAAGTGCATGGGCTTTTTGTGTGGTTGCGGGAGCAAGATTTGAACTTGCGACCTTTGGGTTATGAGCCCAACGAGCTACCAGGCTGCTCCATCCCGCGTCAGAACTTCGCAGTATAGCCCATCTTCGAAGGCAGCTTCATCATGACGCCTTGATGGTGCTCTTGCTCACCACCGCCGCAGGGGCCTTCTCGGCCTTGCCCACCTTCTGCGCCGGCGCCTTGGGATCAGGCTTGGCGGACTCGACCTTGGGAGCGGCGGGAGTGGGGGACGTCGCAGGTGCCGTGCTCGGCGATGTCTTGGCAGCTGGCGTCGCAGCGGCACCGGTCGACTTCGAAGAAGCTGCTGCCGTCTTGCTCGCGTCCTTGGTCACGGGTGCAGCAACTGCAGGGGCTTGTGCAGGGGCCGTCGGGGTCGCAGGAGCCTGCACGGCAGCGGTCTTTGCCCCTTCGGTTTTCGAAGCAGGCGCGGCAGCCTGGGCCGGTGCCGGTGATTGCGCCAAGGCCAAGCCCGAAAGCGCAGAGAACACGGTAACGGCGATGGTGGACTTGATGGTCATGAGGTCTTCTCCTGGAAGTCAATTCGAGTGTCGCGGTGGGCTCCGACGCTCTTGAGCAGGGCTGGTTGGGCCTTGCAACTTCAACGGCCTCGTTGACCGCGCTGTTGACGCGTTTTGAGATCTATATTTTTTTGTTCATCGTCAACCGCTGCAGCCCGGCCCCGTTACGCGCGAGCGC
>RFPX01000063.1 GCA_009925955.1 Betaproteobacteria bacterium | reverse complement strand
TCATTGGTGCCGGTGAAGAGAGTCGAACTCCCGACCTTCGCATTACGAATGCGCTGCTCTACCAACTGAGCTACACCGGCCTAAGCCCTCTAGTGTAACAACACCCGGGCCCTGGGCTACCGCGGGTCGTCTTTGTGGATGGCCAAGGCCTCCAGGAAGCGGGAGACCATGTTGTAGGCCGCCACCGTGGCCACCAACTCCACCGCCTGCCGCTCGCCCAAGTCCTGCTTCACCGCCTCCAGCAAGTTGGGGTCGAAGTGGATGTCTCGCGTGATGGCATCGCACAGGGCCAAAACCTGGCGCTGGCGGGTGCTGTAGTGGGGTGAGGCGGCCCAATCGGCCAAGTCGTCCAACTGGGCCTGGCTCACGCCTTCCTTCAGGGCGTGGGGCACGTGTTGCGCGGCTTCATAGGGCGCGCCATTCAGGTGTGCCACCCGCATGATGACCAACTCGCGCAAGTCGCCGGGCAGGTCCAGCTTTTGGCGTACCGCCGTGAGAAACGCCAGCCAACCTTCGGCCAGGGGCGGGCTGTGCAGGAGCATCTGGTACAGGTGCAGCACGCTGCCGCGTTCGGCCGTGATGCGCTGCACCAAAGGGGCGATCTCGGGCGTGTCCAGACGGGCGTAGGGCAGGCGGGCCATGGGCTGGGGCGGGCAGGTGGCAGGGCCGGACAGTATGGCAGGCGCCGCCCGCCAAAGACCCCTGGCCCTGCTAAACCACCCAACCCCAAGCCAGCGCGCTGCGCCAAACTCGGAGCATGAACACACCCACCCGCCTTGTGCAGTCCCGCTTCCCTGCTCAATCAATGCAGGGCCTGACCATGGCTTTTGACGCGATGCGTGTCTCCCGAGGGGCGTGGGCCACACACCGCGCGCTGGCGGCCCGTGCCGTAGCAGCCCTGGCTGCGGCTGCGGTGCTGGCGCCCTTGGCGCTGGGCTCGCCGTCGGCTTGGGCGCAGGCCGTGGCCTGGCCCAAAGCCCAGCCCATCAAGCTGGTGGCGGTGTTCCCCCCGGGGGGCTCGGTGGATCAGGTGGCCCGCATTCTTCAACCTGCGTTGCAACAGCACTTGGGCCAGACGGTGGTGGTGGACAACCGGGGCGGTGCTTCGGGCTCCATCGGCACCGGGCAGGTGGCCAAGGCCGAGCCTGATGGTTACACCTTTGCCGTGGTGTTCGACACGCATGCGGTGAACCCCGCCCTGCAGCCGGCCATGCCCTTCGACACCCGCAAGGATCTGGCCTCGGTGGCCATCATCGGCACCAGTGCGATGGTGGTGGCCGCCCACGTGGATTCGCCTTACAAGACCTTTGGCGATGCAGTGGCCGCTGCGCGCACCCGCAACGGCGTGCCCTACGGCACCATCGGCAACGGCAGTTTGGGCCACCTGGCGGTCTCGCTCCTGGGCCGCGCCAACAACTTGAATTTCCAGCACGTGCCTTATCGTGGTGGCGGCCCTTTGATGAACGATGCGGTGGCCGGTCATGTGCCCTTGAGCATCGGCTCGGTGTTCTTGCTCAAGCCGCACATGGATTCCGGCAAGCTGCGTCCGCTGGCCGTGACCACCAGCCAGCGCGTGGCCGCGCTGCCCCAAGTGCCCACCGTGGCCGAGAGCGGCTTTGCCGGTTTCGATGCGCCGGCCTGGTGGGCCGTGGTGGCGCCCGCGCGCGTGCCCGCTGCGGTGTTGAAGCAGATGAACGAGGCCATCAACGCCGTGCTGCGCCAGCCCGATGTAGGCGCGCGCTTGGCGGGTCAGGGCATTGAAGTGCGCGGCGGGTCAGCCGACTCGGCTCGCACCTTCATTGAAGGCCAGATCACCACCTGGGCCAAGGTGGTGAAGGACAACGACATCAAGGCCGACTGATCACTGCGGCACAAAGCCGCTGGCCTTGATCACCTGTGCCCAGGCCAACGCGTAAGCGCGTTCGCGCTGGGCCAACTGCTCGCCGCTCATATGGCCCACGGTGATGCCCATGGCGCTTAAGCGCTCCTGGATGTCGGGGCGGGCCAGCACGCGGGCCAGGGCCTGAGACCACTTGTCCAGGGCCGCGCGCGGGGTGCCCGCTGGCGCGAAGAGCCCGTAGTAGGGCACCTCTTCGAAGCCCTTGACGCCCAGCTCCGCGAAGGTGGGTACTTCGGGCATGGTTTTGTCGCGCTGGCTGCCCATCACCGCCACCACCTTCAGGCGCCCGGCCTTGTGGTGTTCAATGAAATCGGGAATCGAGCCCGTGCCGGCGATGATCTGTCCGCCCAACAAATCGCCAATCATGGGCGCGCTGCCACGGTAGGGCACCGGCACCAGGTCCAGCTTGTAGCGATCAGCCAGTGCCTTCACGGAAAACTCAGGCAGTGATGCCGGCGCGGGAACACCAACGGCCCCTTTCCCACCGGCTGCCCGCACCGATGCCAAGTAGTCTTGAAAACCACCCGCGTTACCGGCCCGTATGGACAGGGCCAAGGCGTTCACGAAGGTGCCCAAGCCTGCCACAGCCACGAAATCCTTGGACGGGTCGAAACCGGGGTTGCGAATGGTCAGGGGAATGATGCTCACCGTGTGGTCGTGGGACAGCATCACCGTCGACCCGTCGGCGGGCGCGGCCTTGAGCGCCTGCGCCGCCAACTGCCCGCCGGCACCGGGCTTGTTCTCCACGATGACCGGCTGGCCCAGTTCGTCCTTGAGCCGCTCGGCCAGCAGCCGAGCGATGGCGTCCGTGCCGCCCCCAGCCGGAAAACCCACCAGGATGCGTGCGGTGGCCGGCTGGGCCAGTGCCGCCTGTGGCCCACAGAACAGCGCTGCCGCGGTGCAGGCAACGGCCGTCAGCAGGCCAGACAGAACCTGACGGCGTGGCCCTGAACCCAAGCGGCGGGTGTTTGCGGATGCGGTGGTCGTGCGGCGTGCAGGTGGGGCTGCTTCGAGCGTTCGGTTCATGTGGCGCTCCCGTGGGTGGTGTCAATGCTCATGCATCCACGCGGCATGGCGTGGCGCGCGTTTGGTCTGGGCCCATTCATCCAACATGGCCCACTTCACTTCATCAAGCCGCCGCAGCATGTCGGGGGTGCTGGTGTCGCAGGCCAGCTCCAGGCGGTGGCCATTGGGGTCGAAGAAGTAGATGCTCTGAAACAAGGTGTGGTTGGTGGGGCCGATCACCTCGATGCCGGCAGCTTCAAGCTGGGCTTTGCGGGACTGCAGTTCCTCCATGGAGCCCACCTTCAAGGCGATGTGTTGCACCCAATTCGGCGTGTTGGGGTCGCGGCCCATTTCCGGTGAATGGGGCAGTTCGAAGAAGGCCAGCACATTGCCATTGCCGGCATCCAGGAACACATGCATGTAAGGGTCTGGCGCCTTGGTGGAGGGCACCTGGTCCTCGGCGATGGCCAGCACGAAGTCCATGCCCAGGTGTTGGCGGTACCACAGCACGGTTTCACGTGCGTCCTTGCAGCGGTAGGCCACGTGGTGGATTTTTTGGATGGACATGGTGCCGGCTCCTTCAGCGTACCTTCTGCGTGCTTTCCGGGTGATTTGCACGCTGCAAACCCGTTTGCGTCTACCGAATCGCCTGATTCTAGGCCGCGGTAAGCGTTTAGAGTAGCGCAACACCACCCACCCCGCCACCGTCTTCAGGAGCCGGCCGTATGTCGCAGATCAAGGTGCTCGTTGCCCAAGGGGGCGGCCCCACCGCCGTGATCAACCAATCGCTGGTGGGCGCGGTGTTGGCCGCGCGGGCCTTCCCGCAGGTACAGGCGGTGTACGGCGCACGCCATGGGGTTCGCGGTGTGTTGCAGGAGGACTTCATCGACCTCACGGGCGAAGACATCAACCACCTTGAGCGCGTGGCAGCCAGTCCGGCTTCGGCCTTGGGATCCACCCGCGACAAGCCCGATGCCGCCTACTGTCTGCAGATGCTGGAGGTGATCAAGGCGCACGGCATCACCCACTTCTTCTACATCGGCGGCAACGATTCTTCCGACACGGTGCGCATCCTGATGGAACAAGCCCAGCGCGCGGGCCATGCGCTGTCGGGCATCCACATCCCCAAGACCATCGACAACGACCTGATGGGCAACGACCACACACCGGGCTTTCCATCGGCGGCCAAGTTCGTGGCGCAAGCCTTTGCGGGTGCAGACTTGGACAACGCCGCCTTGCCCGGCGTGTATGTGGCGGTGGTGATGGGCCGCCATGCAGGGTTCTTGACGGCCGCTTCCGCACTGGCCCGCCAGGGTGTGGACGATGGCCCGCACCTCATCTATTTGCCTGAGCGGGTGTTCGACATTGATCGATTCTTGGCGGACGTGAAGCGCACCCACGAACGCCTGGGCCGCTGCGTGGTGGCGGTCAGCGAGGGCATACACGACGCCAGCGGTCAGCCCATCATGGCGCAACTGGCGCAACGCAAGGGGGGCACGGCTGAACGCGACGCGCACGGCAATGTGCAGCTCTCGGGCAGCGGAGCGCTGGCCGATCTCTTGTGTGAGGAGATCAAGGCCCGTCTGGGCATCAAGCGCGTGCGCGGTGACACCTTCGGCTACCTGCAGCGCAGCTTCTTGGGGTGTGTGAGCGACGTGGATGCCCGCGAGGCACGTGACGTGGGGGCGGTCGCGGTTCGCATGGCCATCAAGCACGGCGCCAACGGCTCAGTGGCCATTCGGCGGGATGCCACAGCGCCTGGCTATGTGAGCGAGTACGCCCTGCAGGGCCTGGAGGTGGTGGCGGCCAAGACGCGGGTGATGGATGCCGCCTTCATCAGCGACGCGGGCAACGACGTCACACCCGCTTTCGTGGATTACCTGCGGCCCCTGCTGGGCAGTGGCGTGCCGCAGGCCGAACGCCTGCGAGGCCGGCCAGTGGCCCAGCGGCTCAAGCCGCAGGCCTAGGCCTGCGGTCTGCGGTCTTGCCGCAGGCCATCACGCCTGCGCGTGATACCCCGTCACCCGCTCGACCTCGTTCTTTGAGCCCAGGATCACGCTCACGCGCTCGTGCAGCTTGGTGGGCTGCATGTCCAGGATGCGCTGCTGCCCATTGGTGGCCGCGCCGCCGGCTTGCTCCACGATGAAGGCCATGGGATTGGCCTCATACATCAGGCGAAGCTTGCCCGGCTTGTCGGGCTCGCGCTTGTCCCATGGGTACATGAAGATGCCGCCGCGGGTGAGGATGCGGTGCACATCGGCCACCATGGAGGCGATCCAGCGCATGTTGAAGTTCTTGCCGCGGGGGCCTTCCTCGCCGGCCAGGCACTCGTCGATGTAGCGCTTCACCGGTGGCGCCCAGTGGCGCATGTTGCTCATGTTGATGGCGAACTCCTGCGTGTCAGGCGGAATCTGCACATGCTCCTGCGTCAACACCCAGGAACCCATTTCGCGGTCGAGCGTGAACATCGCCACACCATTGCCCACGGTGAGCACCAGGGTGGTCTGCGGCCCGTACACACAGTAGCCCGCAGCCGCCTGGCGCGAGCCCGGCTGCAGGAAGTCGCGCTCTGCAATGCTTTCGTGGTCGCTCATCTTGCGCAGCACCGAGAAGATGGTGCCGATGCTCACGTTCACATCGATGTTGGATGAGCCGTCCAAGGGGTCGAACAGCAACAGGTACTCGCCCTGGGGATAACGGTCGGGCACGGGGTGGATGCTGTCCATTTCCTCGCTGGCCATGGCCGCCAAGTGGCCGCCCCACTGGTTGGCCTCAATCAGCACCTCGTTGGAGATGATGTCCAGCTTCTTCTGAACCTCTCCTTGGATGTTCTGGCTGCCGGCACTGCCCAGCACTTCGCCCAGCGGGCCTTTGTTGACCGAAATGGCGATGGTTTTGCAAGCGCGGGCCACCACTTCGATCAGCAGCCGCAACTGTCCGGGAATGTTGCCCTGGTGGCGTTGCTGCTCCACCAGGTACTGGGTCAGGCTGACGCGCTTGCTCATGGCTCAGTTCCCTCCCAGCGCACGCGAGACGATCTCGCGCACATCCGCGCTGAGCTCGCTTCGCGCGGCCACCCGCGACAAGGCTTCCCGCGCGGCACTGCGCCAGGGCTCGGCCAGGGGCTGCCAACGCTCCATCACGCGTGCGATGCGCGAAGCCAGTTGCGGGTTGAAGCTGTCGAACTCGGTGACGCGGTCTGCCCAGAACACGTAGCCGGCCGCGTCGCTGCGATGGAAGGCGCCGGGGTTGGCCATGGCGTAGGACGCCACCAGGCTGCGGGCGCGATTGGGGTTGCGGGCCGAGTAGTCCGGGTGCTGCAGCAGGGCCTTGACCCGTTCGAAGACGCGGCCATCGCGCTCGGGTGCCGTGGCCTGCACGCTGAACCACTTGTCGATCACGAGGGCTTCGTCTGAGAAGCGCGCATGGAAGTGGGCCAGCGCCGCATCGGCCAGCTCAGCATGGCCGTGCACCAGGGCCACCAGGGCACCCATGCGTTCGGTCATGTTGGTGGCGTCCTTCACCTGTTGGTAGGCGCGTCCGGGCCACAGGCGGTCGCCGGTGGTGCCGGCGTGGCGCACCAGCATGTACAGGGCCAGGTTGGCCAGGGCTCGTTGGCCGCTTTGCCGCGCATCGGGGCGGTAGCCTTCCCGGTGCTGCATGGCCTGATAGGTGGCGGCCCAGTCGTCGTGCAGCGCCGAGGCCAGCTGGTTGAGCATGGACTCGCGTGCGCGGCTGACGTGCTCGGGGTTGACGGTCTGGAGTTGCTCGTACAGCAGCTTCTCGGAGGGCACCTGCAGGGCCAGCTCCTTGAACGCAGGGTCCAGCTGGGGGTGTCGCAGCAGGCTGCGCAGGGCTTGCAGGAAGTCGGCACCCAAGGCCACTTCGCGGCCTTCGGCGATGGCCGGCAGCAGTTGCGCCATCATCAGGCGCTGCCCGGCTTCCCAGCGGTTGAAGGCGTCGGTGTCGTGTGCCAGCAGCACCAACAACTCGGCCTGGGTAAGGCCATCCTCCAGCACCACCGGCGCCGACAAGCCGCGCATCAGCGAAGGCACCGGTTCCTGCGACACCCCGGTGAAGGTGTAGTGGGCTTGCGCCTGGTCCAGCACCAGCACCGTTTCCAGGCCACGGTCGGCTGCATCGCCTTCAAGCCGCAGGGGCAGGGCGGTGCCATCGCGGCCCACCAGGCCCATGGCCACCGGAATCACGAAGGGCTGCTTGTGGTCTTGGCCCGGTGTGGCGGGGCAGCTTTGGCTCAAGGTGAGGGTGTAGCGCTGAGCGGCGGCGTCGTACTGACCCTGGGCCTGAACCCGGGGCGTGCCGGCCTGTGCGTACCAGCGCTTGAAGGTCTCCAGGCGGGCGCTCAATTCACTGCCCGGGTTGGCATCGGCCACGGCCTGCGCGAAGTCGTCGCAGGTGACCGCCTG
>RFPX01000062.1 GCA_009925955.1 Betaproteobacteria bacterium | reverse complement strand
CTCAGCACGGCGGTCGCCAGAGGGCGCAGGGCAGGGCGCAGAGCAGGGCGGAAAGGCGTCATGGCATCAGCAAAGGCATTGGAATCACAAACGCGGCCGGGTGGCACGCATCAGGCCGTCAGGCGCTTCATCCGCTCCTTGACGGCCGGCGGAATGGCCGCATCCCAGGCAGCTTCCTCACCCGGCAGCGGCAGCAACTGGCCCCACTCCGCGATCTGCCGCGCCGGTACATCCACGATGTACACCTGCACATGGCTGGCGTCCGTCTGGGCAATCTGCGCCGTGGCATTCATCAGGTCCAGGATCATCGGTTCCTTGATCTCAGGTCCTCGGCCGGCGCGGATTTGACCATGCACGAAGATGTTGTCATCCCTCAGGGGCTTGCCGCCCAGAAAGTAGTTGCCGGGCGTGACGTCGGTGAACAGGACCTGCGCAAAGTAGGCCGGAGCGCCGGTTCGGCTGCAGTGGATCTCGGTGATGCGGGCGGCCAGCTGCTCCTTCTGCGTAGGAGACAGACGGCCCGTGGGCGCGGTGACAACATAGGTGGGCATGGGGTCGGAACTCCTGTCGAACGGGTGGAGAGTCGATTCGAACTGCAATGTCTAGCCCTTGTCCAGAGGCCAAACACCCGGTCGCGGCTGCTGAAGCCGATCAGGTCTTGAAGCAAGACTTCAGCCTGAGCCCGGCGTTTCCAGTCCAGGGTTTCGGGCGGACCCAATCAACCCGTCCACTGGTCGAATTCCCGGTGCACTCACTCTTGGCGACTCATGCCCTCACTGCTGCAGGGATATCCCCGTTTCCGTCAACGTCAATGAGTGCCAACGTTCGCACATGTCGTTCCTAATCGATCTGCTCAGAGGTGCGCCATGAAGAGACCTGCTGTTTCCCTACTCCTCTCGCTGTGCTGGCTGTGGGCGGCTGGCGCGGCCGCACAAGGTGTCGCCCCTACGCCCGCACAGGAGGAGGTCTTCCGGATCACCGTGAAGAAGTCCATCTTCGCGTCAAGCGATGTCGATATTCCCGTGCACGTGTTCAAGCCCACCGTGACCGACCCCAACGCGGGCCTGGGGCCCTGGCCGGTGGTCATCTTTTCGCATGGCCGATCCGGCAGCCCTGCGGGCCGCGCCGCGATGAAGGCGCCACTTGCGGCCAACAGTGACGCCGTGCGGTATTGGCATGCCAAAGGGTATGCGGTGGTCTCAGCGCTGCGGCCTGGCTATAGCGAGAACACACGGGAAGACCCCGAAGACCATGGCGTGCGCTGGAGCGGCGGCACCTGCAATGGGCAGGCAGATTTCGCCAAGACAACGGCTGCGGCGACTCTGGCCATGCGAAGCGTTCACGCTTGGGTCGTCGAACAGGGCTGGGTGGCGAAGAATCGAATCCTGTTGGTTGGCCAGTCCGTCGGAGGTCTCACCACGGTGGCCGCTTGCGGGCAAAACTGGCCTGGCGTGATGGGCTGCATAAACTTTGCGGGTGGAGCGGGCGGCAACCCAGAGGCATCACCCGGAGCCTCATGTCGGCCCGATGCCATGGAACAGCAGCTGGCCAACCCTGGGAAGTCCACCACGGTTCCGACCTTGTGGCTGTACTCGGCCAATGACAAGTTTTGGGGGGCGGAGGCACCCAAGCAGTGGCACGCTGCCTACCGGCAGGCGGCGGCAGCGGCGGGCCAGAACGCTGAATCAGAGTTTTTCTCCGCTCCACCCGTCGGGCAGGACGGTCACTCACTGCACAGTGCCGGCAGCCGCTTCTGGGCCCCGGTGGTCACCGCCTGGCTGTACAAGCATGGGTTCTAAGCGAAGTTGAAGGGACTGCGTTCTCGATCCTCTAGCCATGAAGCCGAACTGCGATGAACCACCCTTATCCACACAAGCCCAAGCACACCATCTGCCTTTGGTCAGCGCTTGCCAAGCGTCCCATCGCGCGCATCATGGATGCAAGTAAAACACCTTGCTGACAATCTTCCATTGCCCATCGAATTTGACGAGATTGAAGAAATCCGTGAACCGATGGCCGGTCCAATTGTCAGTGTCAACGCGAACATTGGCGCATGTGCCGACGACATCGATCGAGCTGATCCTGCACTGGATGTCCTTGGCGGCGCCATTGGAGTCATTCCAGTCAAACAAGCCTTGAATGGGGCCTCCAAACAAGTCGGGTCCCACGTAACCATAGATGGTTGCACCCTCATGGAATGCGGGCTTCATTGCCTCGCCTTTCCCGTTTCGAGCGCCATCGATGTAGTGTTGCAGCGTCTGTGTGATGGCATTGACTTCTTCAACATATGTGGGCTGAGACATGTTCATTCCTTTGCTATGGGAAGGCGATGCTGATCTGCAGTAAGGCAAGTCTCGTTTACTGGTGGGCTTTGGTCAAGTTGACGAAGCCGGAGTCGGGTTGGGCGATGTTCGGGAGGTATGGTGGGACGCACTGGACATGAAGATCCAGGTTTCTGTCCATCAACCGCAGAGTCTGATGGATTGACACACAAAAAGATTTCTTTGCCCGATGCCGAGGGACTCCTTACTCGGCCTTCGAACCTATCACGGCTGATCCCTGTGGCAATCCATCTGGACTCCTGAGGATGGCCGCATGACCTCTAAGTTTGATAGGAGCCCCAGACTTGTGGATGAAGGGCAGCACCACATCCTTTTTCAAAGCGAATCCGGTGACGATCGCTTGTGACCTGGTGAAGCAATTCCCGTGGACCTGCTGCATGTCCGCAGGAATGACCAAATTGGCATGCTGACCAATGGCCTCTTCAGCTTTAAAGCCAAGCGTCACCTCTGCAGCCTTATTCCAATAGTTGATGATTCCATCTCTATCGACTGAAATCACCACATAAGAAATGTTTTCAATCAGGGATAGGCTGGTTGTGCCGTCAAAAGGGGTCATCTTGAAGTCCTTTGGTGATGGTCATCGACCCATCAGATCGCCTAAGACTCTTCGCTGGGAGACTGCGCGCTGTCAGTTCTGAGGGGGTGGCGCCAATCCGGAGGTGCGTCAACCCCGTAGGGCAAATCCAAAGCCATCGCTGCCGTACAAGTCGCGAGGAAGTTAGCAGCGATTGCCGAAGGCAGATGCGGCATGCGCATGTCTCCAGAAGTCATCATCTCCAGACGACAACGAGCTTATCAGGGGATGTCCCAGCCTCTACGTCCCGAACGTAGCGCTCTACCAGAGCCGAGCCACATCCCGCTGAACCCGGTAGTGGAGCAGGGTGGGCATCCTGCTAAGCGCAGACTTCGCTAAGTACTGTTGTGATGAGTGGGTGGTGTCATGGGGAGATGTTTGGGCGCGGTCAGCGATCCGGACAGTACGATTTAAGCTTTCGTTCGCTTTCATCCTAAGAAATACCCTGCTTCACGGTGTAGCGTAGTGGTGAGGCGCGTTTTGGCTCTCAACCTTTGAACAGTCGCAAGGCCATGAACCATCCGACTCATCCTGCAGCGAAAAACACCATCTGCCTCTGGTTCAACGGCCAGGCTGAGGAAGCTGCGCGCTTCTATGCCGCGACGTTCCCCGACACGCGGGTGCTGAATGTTCACCATGCCCCGGCTGACTACCCCTCGGGCCGTCGTGGCGACGTGCTCACCGTGGACTTCGAGGTGATGGGCATTCGATGCATCGGCCTGAATGCGGGCCCTGCTTTTCCGCAGACCGAAGCGTTTTCGTTCCAAGTGGCCACCGATGACCAGGCCGAAACCGACCGCTACTGGAATGCCATTGTTGGGAATGGTGGCCAGGAAAGTGCCTGCGGCTGGTGCAAGGACCGATGGGGCGTGAACTGGCAGATCACGCCACGCGTGCTCACACAGGCCCTTGCCCAGGGCGGTGCAGCAGCGGAGCGCGCTTTCGCCGCCATGATGACCATGCGAAAGATTGACGTGGCCGCCATCGAGTTGGCCGTGGCCGGCCGTGGCCGGGACGGCCGAAGAACAGAGCCATCGACCATGACCTACACGCTGCCCGGCACCACGCTCCCCCTGTTCACCCTGGGCCTTCTGGTGGTCAGCATGAAGCCAAGAGCCACCACATGACCACCCCCTTGAACCTCAGCTCGGCCCTCTACCTGATTGAATCGGTGGCCACCTTGGCCTTTGCCTGTTCCGGCGTCGTGGAGGCGGCGCGGCGGCGTCTGGATGCCGTGGGCGTGGTGGTGGTCGCGGGCCTGGCGGCCTTTGGCGGCGGCACCTTGCGAGATGTGCTGCTGGACCGCCGGCCTTTCTTCTGGGTCACCCACACGGAGTTGTTGTGGGCCGTGCTGCTGTTGGGCATCGCGGCCATGCTGTTCATGCGGCGGCGTCATCTGGAACCAACGGAGCGCGCCATGCTCTGGCCCGATGCGGTTGGCATGGGTCTGTTTGCCGCCAGCGGCACCCAGCTCAGCCTGCAGATGGGTCAACCCGCCCTGGTGGCCGTCATCCTGGGGATGGTCACGGCCGTCTTCGGAGGGGTTCTGCGCGACATCGTCTGCAACGATGTCCCCAAGGTCTTCCGCGACCATCGCCCCTATGCCCTGTTTGCCTTCCTGGGCGGTTGGGTGCTGGTGCTGGCCGACGCCCTGGGCGCCCCGCCGTGGTTGGGCTTGTGTGCCGGGGCTGCAATCGCCTGCACCCTGCGATTGCTGGCGCTGTGGTGGGATTGGAAGATTCCGGCCTGGAGCGGGCAGGGATGAAGATGTTGAGTCCTGCACATCTGTCCCCCATCGTGGCCGGCGTCTGGCGCATGGGCGAGTGGAACTGGACACCACAGCAGCGGCTGCGCTGGATCGAGCAGTGCTTGGAGCGCGGCATCACCAGTTTTGACCACGCCGACATCTACGGGGGCTATACCGTGGAGGCGCTGTTTGGCCACGCGCTGGCGCTGTCGCCGGGCTTGCGCCACCGTATGCAGCTGGTCACCAAGTGCGGCATCAAGTTGGTCCATGCGCAACGACCCGCTCATCGGGTCAAGTCCTACGACACGTCGGCTGCACATGTGGTGGCCTCCGTAGACAACTCCCTGCGAGCGCTCGGCACGGACCACCTGGATCTGCTGTTGATCCACCGCCCCGATGCCCTGGCGAACCCGCAGGAGCTCGCGCAAACCTTCGAGCACCTGCACCGTCAAGGCAAGGTGCGCAGCTTCGGCGTGTCCAACCACTCGGTCTCTCAGTTCGCGCTGCTGCACCGCCAGCACCCGCTGGCGACGAACCAAATCGAGTGCTCGGTCTTGCAAATGAAGGCGCTGGCCGATGGCACCCTCGACCAGTGCCTGGACCTGGGCATTCGCCCCATGGTGTGGTCCCCGCTGGGAGGAGGGCGGCTGTTCACCGGCCAGGACGAACAGGCTTCACGGGTGCGGTGGGTGCTGCAGAGGCTGGCCGCTGAATATGGCGCGACACCGGCCACCATGGCCTTGGCCTGGCTGCTTCGTCACCCCAGCCGCCCGATTCCCATCACCGGCAGTCAACGGCTGCAGGCGCTGGACGAAGCCGTGGCCGCGCTCAGCATCCGTCTGTCGGCCGAGCATTGGTACGAGGTGTGGCAGGCCAGCATGGGGCATGAGGTGCCTTGAAAACACCGCCGGGTGATGGCTGCCGAGGCCTAGCGACGCAACATCATCGAGCACAAGGCCGAAGCCGATGCCGACGCGCCCCAAACGCCGCCGCCGCCCCACGCGTCTCCGCACACACCCAAACCCAAGTCTTGATCCCAGAGGCACTTGCGGGGTTGCGCCGTGCCTTCAAATTGCGCGTAGCGCCAACGGTGCACCGCCGCATGGTGCCATCGAAGCTCTGACCCGAGTGCCGCCTGCAGCGCACCCTGAAGGAGCGGCAAGACCACTTCCGGCGCTTCCTCCAGGTGGTCCTGCGTCCAGCGCAGGTTCGCGTGTGCGACCCATGCAGCCATCCCCCTTGGCAGGGCACCGCGCCCGGGCTTGGTGTCTTGGCGAATGATCGACGCCAAGGGCGGGTGGGACGGCGCGGCGGCTTGGACGCCTTGGCGCTGGTCCAGGCCTGCGGCCATCGGCGCTTGGCCTGGCATTAGCCCCTCAGGTCCTTCGGGCGCATCGGTTACCGCCATCAAGGTCCAGCAAGGGCTCATCGCTTGATGCTGCGCTTCTTGGGCCCAATCGGATCGGTGGGGGTTCAACAGCAGCGCAGCCTGCGCCGGTGGAATGGCCACCACCAACGCGTCAAAGCCCTCGCCTGCGGTTTGCCCTGACCGGGTCAGGCGCCATCCACGGCCGCTTCGCTGCAATCCATCAATGGTGCACAGGGTCTGCACCGCCTGACCTTGGAGCAACCAACGGCACAAGGCCGGCATGTCAGGCGTGGGCACCCAGGCCATCGCCCCTACGGGTTCATGGCTTGGAACAGACGTCACCCAAGGTGCTATCACGCCAGCTGCACGGGCGTTCTGCAGCCAAGTGGCGTCATTCAGCGACGGCTCGGGCCAAGCAAAGGCGGGTGCGCCGTGGTCGAACAGTGCAATCCGGTCAACACCGTCGGGCCCGATGAAACCCACGCGCCGGGTGGCCATCCGCCCGCCAACACCGCGTGACTTGTCAAAGACCTGGACGCGCCAGCCGGCTTGTGAAAGCCGCTGTGCACACAGGGCTCCAGAGAGCCCGGCGCCGACGATGGCCACAGACGGTGAAGGCATATGATGAAATGATGCTGTAGAGAAGAAAGCCAGGCGTTCGGATTGTGCAGCGAAGGCCATGAAACGGGAGGACCTGAAGTGACCCTGCACCTGCATTCAAGCCTGCACTGGCCTCACTGAGATGTACGCCTGGAATCCGGTGATCGTGGCGCACACCGTGCTGGCAGGAACGGCCGTGCTGTTGGGCGCTGGCTTGCTCAAGGCCCGAAAAGGCTCACCCCTTCACCGTGTGGGCGGTTGGTTGTGGGTGCTGTGCATGGCGGGTGTGGCCAGCCTGTCGTTCGCCATTCAAGGACCGAACGGGTACTCCTGGATCCATGGGCTGTCGGTGTTCACCTTGATCACCTTGGTCGCTGGAGTCACCTTCGCCCGCCTGCATCGGGTGCAGCACCATCGCAACACCATGATGTCGCTCTATGCGGGGGCTCTCGTGGTGACGGGCCTGTTCACGCTCTTGCCCCAGCGGCTGATCGGCTCGGCGCTGTGGAAGTTCCTGGGTCTGAGCGCAGGCATGGGTGGGGGTTAGCCCCAGCGGCTCAGCCTTGATGACTCACAGGGTCACGGTTCCGGCCACCAGCGGCGTCACATCCCCGCCCACCCAAACCAGCTGACCTTCACGCTCCAGCACCACACGGCCATCCCGGCCCAGCGCATGGCCCTGCGACACCACATATCGCGCCGGGGCCAAGCCAGCGCCCATCATCCATTGGGCCAGCCCGGCATTCAGGCTCCCGGT
>RFPX01000061.1 GCA_009925955.1 Betaproteobacteria bacterium | reverse complement strand
CATGCCCAAAGCCCGCACGCCTTTGCCCAGCACATGAAGACGCCCACGCTGGTGATTCACGGACAGCTCGACTACCGCGTGCCCGATGCGCAGGGTCTGGCCTACTACAACACCCTCAAGGCGCGCGGTGTGGATGCCCGGCTCGTGTGGTTCCCTGACGAGAACCACTGGATCCTCAAGCCCCGCAATTCACGGCTGTGGTATGGCGAATTCTTTGACTGGTTGCGCCGTCACGACGTGGGCGCCCAGCGCGCCAAGCCCATGGCCCGCGCTTCGGCCAAAACTGCTTCACGGCGCAAGGCCTGAGGCCTGACGGACCACACCCAGGCAGCCGGACGTCGCGAGGACCGCGCATGCTCATCAACTTCTTCTACACGCTGCGCGCAGCCAAGCTGCAGGTGAGCATCCGCGAGTACTTGACCCTGATTGAGGCGCTCAAGGCCGGCGTGATCGGCCCCAGTGTGGACGAGTTCTACTATTTGTCGCGCACCACCCTGGTCAAAGACGAGACCCAGTTCGACAAGTTCGATCGGGCTTTCGGCGCCTACTTCAAGGGCGTGGAGATGGTGACGGACTTCACCCAAGACATTCCGCTGGAGTGGCTGAAAAAGACACTGGAGCGTGAACTCACGCCAGAGCAGAAGGCCGCCATCGAGAAGATGGGCTGGGATGAACTGATGGAGACGCTCAAGAAGCGCCTTGAAGAACAGAAGGGCCGCCACGAAGGCGGCAACAAATGGATTGGCACCGGTGGCACCAGCCCCTTTGGGCACGGCGGCTACAACCCGCAAGGGGTGCGCATCGGCGGCAAAGGCGGCAACCGCAGCGCCGTGAAGGTCTGGGACCAGCGCGCCTACGCCGACTACGACGACAGCTTGGAGCTGGGCACGCGCAACATCAAGGTGGCCCTGCGCCGGCTGCGACGGTTTGCGCGCGAGGGCACTGAGACCGAACTGGACCTGGACGACACCATTCACTCCACCGCCGCCAATGCCGGCCTGTTGGACATCAAGATGGTGCCCGAGCGCCACAACAAGGTGAAGGTGCTGCTGCTCATGGATGTGGGCGGCACGATGGACGAGCACATCCACCGGGTGGAAGAACTCTTCAGCGCGGCCAAGTCCGAGTTCAAGCACCTGGAGTTCTACTACTTCCACAACTGCGTGTACGACTTCGTGTGGAAGAACAACAGGCGCCGCTACGCTGAGAAGTTCCCGACCTGGGACATCATCCGCAAGTACAACAAAGACTACAAGCTCATCTTTGTAGGCGACGCCACGATGAGCCCCTATGAAATCCTGCAGCCCGGTGGCAGCGTCGAGTACAACAACGAAGAGCCCGGTGCCGAGTGGCTGCAGCGGCTCACACATGCCTTCCCGAAGTACGCCTGGATCAACCCAGAACCGGCCGGGGTGTGGCAGTACCGTCAAAGCATCGCCATCATCCAGCAGATCATGAACCAGCGGATGTTCCCGCTGTCCCTGCAGGGCCTGGAAGGCGCCATGCGGCTGCTGAGCAAATGAGCTACTCGGTCAAGGAAATTTTTTACACGCTGCAGGGCGAAGGCTTGCGGGCCGGCCGGCCCGCGGTGTTCTGCCGATTCGCCGGGTGCAACCTGTGGAACGGGCGTGAGGAAGACCGCCACAGCGCGGTGTGCCGCTTCTGCGACACCGATTTCGTGGGCACCGACGGCACCCTGGGCGGCAAGTACAGCGCAGAGGAACTCGCGGCCCAGGTGGCCGCGCAGTGGCCGGCCGGTGCACCGGGCCGTGCGCCGGGAGCCGTGCCCTACGTGGTGCTCACAGGGGGTGAGCCGATGCTGCAGGTCGACCAGCCCTTGATCGATGCCCTGCATGCGCAAGGCTTTGAGATTGCCGTGGAGACCAACGGCACCCTGCCGGTGCCCATGGGTCCGCAGGGCATCGACTGGGTGTGCGTCAGCCCCAAGGCCGGTGCCGACTGGGTTCAGCGCCGCGGGCATGAGCTCAAACTGGTGTACCCGCAGCCCGCCTTGATGCCCACCTCGGTTGAATCACTGGCCGAGCAGAACGTGCCCTCCAGGCCGGACTTCGGGTACTGGCTGCTGCAGCCCATGGACGGTCCGCTGCAGGCCCTGCACACCAAACAGGCCATCGGCTACTGCCAGTCCCACCCTCGCTGGCGCCTGAGCGTGCAAACCCACAAGGTCTTGGCCATCCGCTGAAGCCCAAGGGGGCAAGGCACAATCGGGCTGTGACTTCCGCCTCCTACGAACTCAGCCAGCGCTTCCACTTCGAAGCGGCCCACACCCTGCGCCGCGCCGAAGCCACGGGCGAAGTGGAAAGCAGCCGACGCGTGCATGGCCATACCTACTTGGCCGACATCACCCTGCGCGGCCAGCCCGATGAGCGTGGCATGGTGATGGACCTGGGCTTGGTGCGCGCCGAGATTGCCCAGTTGCGCCAACGGCTGGACCACCGCTTCCTCGATGAAATCGAAGGCCTGGGCCCGGCCACGCTGGAAAACCTGTGCGCCTTCATCGCGCGGCACCTGCGCGGCCCCCTGCCCCAGTTGGTGCGGGTTCGCGTGTGGCGTGACGCCAGCGGTGACAGCTGCGTGTTGCACCTCGAATAAACTTCGCTCAAGCCACCGTAGTTCAATGGATAGAACGAGCGCCTCCTAAGCGCTAGATACAGGTTCGATTCCTGTCGGAGGCACCAGGCGCGCGCTTGGGCGCCTGCAGCCACCCTTCCCTTAACGCCCCGCTGCCGCATCCCGCGCACGTCCCGTGGAGGAGTGGCGCAGCTTCATGCACAGGTTGTAGAGCAGCTCTGCGGCCGGCGACAGTTCCCGCCCCCGTCGCTTGATCAGGCCCAGACGCCGGGACACCGCAGGTTCGACCAGCGGGATGCCCACCAACAGGGGATGGTCGCGCGTGGGCATGGCCATGGCGGGCACAGCGGCCACACCCAGGCCAGCCTCGACCAGGGCCAACGCGGTGTTGACATGCTTGGTCTCGAACACGCTGTTGACCCGCGCGGAGGCGTTGAACAGTGCCTGGTCCAGCAGCAGCCGGTTGCCTGAACTGCGGTTGACCGCCACATATTCGTACTCACCCAACTGCGACCAGGTCACGCGCTTGAGTCGCGCCAAGGGATGGTCACGCCGGCACGCAGCCACAAAGCGCTCTTCGATGAGCACCTTGAACTCGATGCCCGGGTCCTGCGTTCCCATGAAGTTGATGCCGAAATCGGCCTCGCCGTTGCTCACGGCCGTCAAGACATCGTTGGCACTGGCGTCCAGGATCTTCACCCGCACACGCGGGTTGTCTTCGTGAAACCGGCGAATCACCCGGGTCAGAAAGTAGTTCACGGTGGACGGCACGCAGGCCACCGAGACCTCGCTCATGCGCGTGGCCGCGCCGCCGCGCAAGGCCAACAAGGTGGCGTCCAAGTCGTTCAACAGCTCGCGTGTCTTGATCTCGAAATCGCGGCCAATGGCCGTGAGCGTGACACGGCGCGTGGTGCGCTCGAGCAACTTCACACCCAGCGCTTCTTCCAGCTTGTCGATGCGCCGGCTGAAGGCCGGCTGTGACAAGTGCACCGATTCGGCGGCCCGACGGAAGCTGCCCAGCTCGGCCACCGCGCGAAAGGACAGCAGGTCGTTGAGGTCGAAGTTGATCGGCATGCGCGCACTCTGCCACCGTGACCCCGGTTTTGATTGATGTTCTTTGCGCATCAATCCATTGTAAATATGCAATTTACCTTGCGATATGAATCGGTCACATTGCCGGCCGTGTTGTCGTCAATACCCTGCACCCTCATGCGCGCCGGAACGTCGCGCGGCCCCTTTTTCCTCAAGGAATGGTTGCCGCAAGACGAAGCCGAGCGCAACCGCGTTCTGGTCGCCGTCATCGGCTCGGGCGATACCTGCCAGATCAGCGGACTCGGTGGAGGGTCTACGCTCAACAGCAAGGTGGCCATCGTCTCCAAGTCCACCCGCCCGGATGTGGACGTGGACTACCTGTTTGCCCAGGTGGGTGTGAGCAAGGCCACGGTCGACACCAAGCCGAACTGCGGAAACATGTTGTCCGGTGTTGGGCCATTCGCGATTGAGCAGGGCCTGGTGACCCCAACAAAAGACACCACGGTGGTCAGGGTCTTCAACGAAAACACCCGCTCTCGAATCGACGTGACGGTGCAAACCCCTGGCGGGCGCTTGACCTACGACGGCAATGCTCAGATCGACGGGGTCCAGGGCCAGGCTGCACCCATACGCCTGGAGTTCCTGGACGCCTGGGGCTCCATCACCGGGTCTGTGTTCCCCACAGGCCAGCGCACCGATCGCATCCAAGGGGTGGATGTCACCTGCATCGATGCAGCCATGCCCCTGATGATCGTGCGGGCACAAGACCTCGGCGTGAGTGCGCAAGACACACCCGCCGCCCTGGATGACTGCGCCGACATGCTCAAGCGCCTGGAACAGATGCGCCTGGAAGCCGGACGCTTGATGGGCCTGGGTGACGTCAGCCGCTCCGTGATCCCCAAGCCGGTGCTCGTGGATGCCACGGTTGCGCCCACGTCCATCGTCTCACGCTACTTCACGCCGTGGCGCTGCCACACCGCGCATGCGGTGACGGGCGCCATCGGTGTGGCCACCGCACGGGCCCTGCCCGGCACGGTGGCCGCCGGCGGCCCCAGCGAGCCCGGCACCCACCTCATCCAGGTGCTGCACCCGCAGGGCCGCATCGATGTGGAAGTGGGCTTGGAGGGCCATGGGCAGGAGGCACAGGTCACCCGCGCTTCGCTCATCCGCACTGCACGCAAGATTTTCGAAGGCACCTTGTACGTCAACCCGCAATCTCAGGAGTACGCATGACACAACGACGTCGTTTTCTCGCCGCCGGCATGGCTGCTTGTGCCACGCCAAACCTTTGGCTCAGCTCGGCCCATGCACAAGCCAGCAGCTGGCCCAACAAGAACATCACCCTGATCATCCCCACCGCACCCGGCGGCGGCAACGACACCATGGCCCGCCTGATCGGGCAGAGGCTCGGAACCCTCCTGGGTCAGACCATCGTGGTGGAAAACCGCGCGGGGGCCAATGGCTCGCTGGCCACCGAAGCCGTGGCGCGCGCCACTCCGGACGGCCACACGCTGTTGTGGGGCTACATCGCCACACACTCCATGAACCCGGCGCTGCAGAAGCTGCGCTACGACCCGATTGCCGACTTCGAGCCGATCTCGCTGGTGGGCTATTCCCCTACGCTCATGGTGGCCAATCCGAACGCAGGCTTCACCTCGGTCAAGGAACTCATCGCACAGTTGAAGGCCAAGCCGGACCGCCACGCCTACGCATCGGCGGGCAACGGCACGGCACCACACTTCGCGGCCGAACTGTTCTGCCTGCGCGCTGGCGTGAAAATGTTGGGTGTGCCCTACAAGGGCTCGGCGCCTGCCATGCAAGATACAATGAGCGGTCAAACGCAGGTGATGTTCCCGTCGCTGTTTTCGGCGCTGCAACACGTCAAGACCGGCCGGCTTCGGGCCCTGGCCATTGCCGGTCCCAAGCGCTCGGCTCAATTGCCGGACGTTCCCACGCTCAAAGAGTTGGGCATCGACGGTGTTGAAGTGCAACAGTGGTACGGCTTCTTTGCACCTGCCAAGACGCCGCCGGAGATCGTCAACCGACTGCACACCACCATCAACCGCATCCTCACCGAAGACGAGATCGTCAAGCGCATTGAAGGCCAAGGCGCTGATGTCGAAACCGCCACCCGTGCTGAGTTTGCAGCCCTGCTGCAGTCTGAACTGGTGAAGTGGAGGCAAGTGGTGGCCAGCGCGAAGATCACACCGGATTGACCGCCTTGATTGCCTGTACTGATTTCGCAACCGAAGAATTCAACTGGAGAACTGAAAACATGAACCAACGCGTTACCCGCCTCGCACTGGCTGCTTCGCTGCTGTGCGCCACCGCTGCCCACGCCCAGTCGTCATCGGTCACCCTGGGTGGCATTGCGGACGTGGCCATCCGCTACGTGGACAACGCTGGCCTGCCGGCCAACACGTCCATGGTCAGCGGCGCGAATAACACCAGCCGCATCTTCTTCCGTGGCACCGAAAACCTGGGCAATGGCCTGACCGCTGGCTTCCACCTGGAAATGGGCGTGCAGTACCAGAACGGTTCGTTCGCTTCCTCAACCGCGAACCAAATCTTTGACCGCCGCGCCGTGGTCACCTTGGGTTCCAACAAGATGGGCGAATTGATTCTGGGCCGCGACTACGTGCCGACCTACTCCTTGTGGGTGGCCAACGATCCCTTCAGCCACGTGGGCGTTGCCGGTTCGAACAACCTGGCCTCGGCCACACCGAACGGCCCGATCCGCGCAGCCTTCGGCTCTTCCTTCAACACCACGGTGCGTGCCAACGACTCGCTGCAGTGGGTGCTGCCGAAGAACGCCCTGGGCGTGGAAGGCGCCGTGTTTGCCGGCTTCCGCGGCAACGGCCTGGTGACCGACGGTCGCAACGAGGTGATGGGCTTCCGCCTGAGCCGCCAGTTCGACAAGCTGCGTGTGAGCGTGGCGCAGAACCAGACCTCCAACAGCCTCACCACCCTGGGTGACTTCACCGACACCGTGTTCACCGCGTCCTACACGATGGGCAAGAACCGGTTCGTGGCCTCCAACCGCGAGTTCAAGTACGCCACGGCCAAGCAGACCAACCTACTGCTGGGCGCTTACATCGCAGCCCCTGGCGGCCAGATCAAGCTGTCCTGGCTGACCGCCAACTACGCCGGCACCGTGGGCACCACCGCCATCGGCGCCAACGATGTTGAGCAGATCGGCGCCGGCTATGTGTACGACTTCTCGCGTCGCACCGTGGGCTACATCAACACCTCCACCATCCGCAACAAGGGCCTGGCCGCTACGGCCATCCCCGGCGGTGCTGCAGGTTTGGCTGCCGGCAAGACCTCCCAAGGCTTCGAAGTCGGCATCCGCCACAACTTCTGATCCTTCAGGTCACGCCTGACACCATCGGCCGGACGCCCCGCAAGGGGTGTTCGGCCGATTCGCTTGTGGGCTCAGCGTGTGAGCCAGCGCCGCAGGCCGTGGCTCAAGCCGTCCACGACGGCCACCATCAACAGCATGGCGCCCAGGATGGTGGCGGTCTTGCCCATCTGGAACAAGCCCATGTGGAACGCCAGCAGTTGCCCCAAGCCACCCGCGCCCACCACGCCCAGCACAGCGGCGGCGCGGATGTTGTTTTCCCAGCGGTACAGGGTGTAGCTCATCAGCTGCGGCAACACCTGCGGCAGCGTGGCGTAGGCCACCACCGCCAGGCGCCCCACCCCAAGGCGGCGCAGTGCTTCACCCGGCCCTGGGGGTGCGTTCTCAATGGCCTCGGCAAACAGCCGGCCCAGAACACCCGCGGTGTGAAAGGCCAAGGCCAGGGTGCCCGCGAAAGGCCCAAGCCCCGCCGAGATC